>JAYVFX010000097.1:0-7047 GCA_043772795.1 Deltaproteobacteria bacterium | reverse complement strand
CGTTTTCGTCTTTGGCAATGGCAAGGAGTTTGATCGTATAGCCAAATTCTTGGGCAAACGAGATATCGGTCCGACTAATATGGCGAATCCCTTCAATATACACTGACGCAAATGGCACCTGTACGCCAAACGCGAGGGTCGCTAACAGTGTCAGTTTGTGAGCAGCATCGATTCCATCAATATCAAAGCTCGGATCAGCTTCTGCCAATCCCTGCTCCTGTGCACTACGAAGTACGGTTGCAAATTCCTCGCCCTGCTCACTCATCGTCGTCAAAATATAATTGCAGGTTCCGTTGACGATACCAAAAAGCGCAAGATTATGGTCAGCAGCCAGCCCCTCACGCAAAGTGCGAATAATCGGAATCCCACCCGCAACCGCGGCTTCAAAGCCCAAGTACACATCTTTCGATTCCGCAGCAGCAAAGACCTCCGCGCCATGGAGGGCAAGCAAGGCTTTATTGGCAGTGACTACGTCTTTCCCGTGCTTAATCGCTTCAAGAACAAGGGCACGAGTCGGGTCGATACCACCGAGGAGTTCCACAACGATATCAACGTCAGGATCTCGCACAACCGCCCAGGGGTCAGTGCTGACGCGGGCCGTCCCTAAATTCGGATGAGGTTTTGTATGCAGACTACGGCTGGCGACGTGAACGAGGCGGAGCGGACGTCCCAGTTTTTTGGTAATCGCCTGGCTATTGCGCTCCAGGAGTTGGACGACGCTACAGCCGACGGTCCCAAGCCCCAGTAAGCCAAGCCTCATCTCTCCGGCTGGCATGATTACCCTACGCTAGCTTTCTTGCGTTCAGGGATCGTTACTCCACCGAGGACTTTCCGGATACCACGCACAGCTTGCCGCGTCCGATGTTCATTCTCAATCAGCGCGAAGCGAACGAAATCGTCGCCATATTCCCCGAAGCCAATACCGGGAGAGACCGACACTTTTGCCTCGGTCAGGAGGAGTTCAGCGAACTTCATCGAGCCGAGATGACGGAATTGCTCGGGGATTTCCGCCCATACGAACATTGTGCCCTTCGGTTTAGGGATGTGCCACCCGACACGATCGAGGCCATCGATTAACACATCGCGCCGGCGGCGATAGCGCTGACGTACGGATTCCACATAATCTTGCGGGCCATTGAGGGCGTGGATAGCAGCAATCTGTATCGGCTGGAAAATCCCGTAGTCGAAGTAGCTTTTCAATCGCGCCAGTGCGCCGAGGGCTTCTTGATTACCGCAGACAAAACCCACGCGCCAACCCGGCATGTCGTAGGATTTCGATAGGGTGAAAAACTCAACGCCGATGTCTTTTGCTCCAGGGACCTGCAAAAAGCTCGGTGGCTGATACCCATCGAAGTACAAATCGGCATAAGCAAAGTCGTGAATAACAAACAGGTTGTTCTCTTTAGCAAAATCCACCACACGACGAAAGAAGTCGATATCAACCACAGCGGTGGTCGGATTATGCGGGAAGCTCATCAATAAGAGCTTTGGTCGCGGCCAACACTGACGCACCGTCTCTTCTAAAGAAGCAAAGAAGTCTGTTCCCGGAATAAGCGGTACTACACGCAAGTCCGCATTGGCGATAATGATGGAATACTGATGAATCGGATAAGTCGGACTCGGACAGATGGCCACATCTCCAGGCCCAAGCATTGCGAGGGCAAGGTGAGACAGCCCCTCTTTCGAGCCAATCGTCACAACGGCTTCTGACTCGGGATCCAGTTCCACACCAAAGCGACGCTTGTACCAATTGCAGATTGCCAACCGCAGCTTATGAATACCACGTGAGGTCGAATAGCGATGATTCTGCGTCTTCTTCGCCGCTTCAATCAGCTTTTCTACCACATGTGGAGGAGAGGCATGGTCAGGATTTCCCATACCGAAGTCGATGATATCTTCCCCGGCTCGACGTGCCTCGGTTTTCATTTTATCGAGTTGGGCAAACAAATAGGGGGGAAGCCGCTTGATACGTGGAAAATCCATAACTGTTACCTGTAAGCCCCTCTCGTCTCTACATTTTCAGCAAGGGAAGCGTGGATGTGTAGGATGCCTATAGGGTATAGTGGATTTCCCCGAAACGGTCAAACGAGGGAAAAAGTATTCAGCATTCAGTTGTCAGCATTCAGCAAGCTGGATGCCCGCCTGCGCGGGCATGACGACGTTGCCTCTCGTTTCCAGTCATTCCCGCAACAGCGGGAATCCAGTTTCTCGTCTTGAAAGAAGCTTTGCGAAAGATTTCAGCGATTCAACAATATCTCCACACACTGCTGCACGGCAGCTTCGGCTTTTGCACGGAGAACGTCATCGCTGTTGTTGCTGATCGGGTGGGGAATCACCGCAAAGCGATAGTGCGGGAATCCCGACACTTGCGCCATCACTTGAGCGGTTTGTGAAAAACGGTCAGTGATAATCGCCGTCGCTGTCACCCCCATTTTTTCGGCAGACAACGCATCGTGCAAACTGCACGATGAACAACTCCCTCAATCGCCAACCGCGGAGATGAATGCGTCACAAGTCTCTAGTTGAGCTAGAACTGCCGCCGGTGCTGGCCGACTGGCATCAGGCTTTTTGAGTCTGAGTATCTGTTTCACTCCATGCTGAGTACGTAAAAGTTCTTCAACGTAGTCAAGGATCTCTTTGGCTTTGATCTTACTGTTATCGAGCAGTCCAACCGTACAACCAGCGAGCGATTTCAAACCCATCACGGTTGCATTGGCAGTCGTTGGTTCTTCAAAGGTCGGGTCAAGGACATGAATGCTCATAGGAATACCTCTCACACGTAGTCAGTAGTCAGTAGTCAGTAGTCAGTAGTCAGTAGTCAGTAGTCAGTAGTCAGTAGTCAGTAGTCAGTAGGATAAACGGATAATGGATAATGGGGAAAACGGTAAAAAGGAACAAAGGCGAAAAATATGGGAAACCGTCTTCATTTTTGACTTTTGACTTTTCCCACTCATTACTCATTACTCATTACTCATTACTCATTACTGATCTCGTCACCGCATGCGACCACGTCCCCAACCACGGTGGGATCACTGCCCCGAATCCCCCAGCTGGGCCACCCGCAGCTACAACGAGGAGGTCATCGGGCGAGCGTAGCGCAGTGAATTCTTGCTCGGGACCTTTTCCTCGATTGATCAGACTCCCCTTCCCTATATCCGCCCAGTCTCCTCTTCTCACTCGTGCAGACCGAAAGACATACTCACGAATATCTTTCTTCTGCCAACCCGCAGCAACTAGCAATTCGCGCAATTGCTTGGGAATAACAATCGCATAGTTCCCGGCCCAGATGGAATAGGTCAACATGTTGTGACGAATCTCCGCCGCAAAGGTCTCCATAATCTCTGCGGGATTTTTAGTCCACTCATTCATGATCTGGTGCGGAGATTCACAGGCCATCACTGTGACGCCAGAGGCACCGACTAAAACTCCACGTTCTTGAGCGATAGGAGTCCACGGACTATCTTCCTCATCTTCAGCAATACAAAAAGTGAACTTTCCCGGATGACCGAGGGTCGAGCGATCAAGTTGACCAGGAACGCAATCCAACACATTGATCAGCAGTAAACGAATAGCACGTCCGATCGTGGCATTCGCGCGGCTACCATTGCCAAGGGCGTTGTGGGTTGCATTCATACCGAGTGCCGTACGAATCGGTCCGTTCACGATAATCAGCTGTGCACTGCCACCAGTGCTTGCTGTACTCCCATGCAAATTGAACTCTTCATCACACATGGCCTGAAGAACCGCTACGATCACGGGCATGTAGGTTGGTAAACAACCAGCCATCACCGCGTTGATTGCTACTTTCTCCGCAGTAAGCGGACGCTGGCGGACCGATTCAACACCAATCACATCACTTGGTGCGAGGCGTGCGCTATCAAGAAATTCGTGTACACGTTCCTCCGTCGGCGGAACGATTGGCAGCCCATCGGTCCAGCCCTTTTGTTGATACAGCTCGTTCACATCGAGTGCGTCAGCAAGTTCATACGTCGCAGATTGTAGAGGTGTGGTTGCGAAAGCCATCATCGTCTCCTCACGCGTTGTAATAGGTACCGCGATTCGCAAGCAGTCTCAAGCCCGCGGCAACCGGTAACATATAGTTCTCCTAAATCAATTGTGGCGAGTCGATAGGCAAGTGTCGGGGCACGGCGCGCCGGGCCCCTACGATTCATCCACAAATCAAAAAGGAAACCTCTATTCACCACTCCCGTTTATGGGCGCAGCAATCCTTGCTACACACATGCAGTGTTTTCATATCGTACTTCTTTACTCGCCGCCGAGCGCTATCGTTGGTACGCGCTCGGCATGACCACCATGGGACAAGCGGCTACGAATATCCTCGGCTCAGCATTTGGACCGCTCGCTCCTTTTCTGCAAGACGATCTACACATCAGCCGCGCTGAGGTCGGCTTAATCTCCACTGCTGTATTTCTCACCGCAGCACCCTCAGCCCTATTTGGTGGACGGGCGGCAGATCGCGTGGGCGAGCGCAGAGTATTGATTCTTTCGGGTGTCGCCGGTGCCCTCGCCGCATTCGCGGTGGTGTTCAGTAGTGGATTCTGGAGCCTTGTCGTTGGTTGCCTGGCCCTCGGGTTGGGCAATGGCATGCAAAATCCAGCCGGGAGTGCTGCGGTGATGCGTTGGTTTCCCCAATCTCAGCGCGGATTCGCAATGGGGGTTCGTCAGACTGGTGTACCGATCGGCGGCATCCTCGCAGCTGGGGTGGCGCCAATCCTCGCTTTACACTACGGCTGGCGTTCGGCATATCTTGCAGGTGGATTGTTATCGATCATGGGAGCAGTGTTAATCATCGTTGCCTATTTTGATCCACCACGGGGAAAAACTGCCGGGGCTACGGCCATGCGTTCGTTTCGCGACCTCATGCGCGACCGACAGCTTTTACTATTAGCTCTGATCTTCAATTGCCAGGTATTCACACAAATGGCCGCGACGACGTATTTCGTCCTTTTTCTACACGAAACATTTGGCGTTTCGGTGGTCACAGCAGGAGCGTTGTTCGTCGTCGTCAATATCGCCGCGATGGTCGCACGAATCGGTTGGGGATTAGTCAGCGACCGGCGATTTCAGGGCAAACGACGGCCGGTGCTCATTATTATTGTCGCGTTGACGGTGTGCAGCACCCTGTGCGCGGCACTCATCCCATCTCACATGCCTCTATGGCTGGTCGCGGTTCTTGCAATCCTCTTCGGTGTTTCAGCTTTTGCGTGGACAGGCATCCTCGGCACCTTAGTGATCGAGATTGTCGGAGCAGAATCTGCCGGTTCCGCTATTTCCCTGGTTCAAGGTCTATCCATGCCGGCAACCCTGCTTGCCCCACCGCTGTTCGGCTTGCTCGCAGATGTGACAGGGAGTTATCGCGTTTCCTGGCTTGTGCTGACGTTGATCAGTCTGATCGGATTGATCACCTTGCGGTGGGTATCGGAAGCGGAAACCGCCTGAAGCCGGTCACCGAATGCCTAATCGTTTCATCAGGCGTGAGAGATTTGACCGTTGTAGCCTAAGCAGGCGAACCGCTTCTGCTCTTACCCCTATCGCACGACAACCAGGTCGATCAACCTTCACTCTCATTGCCAGCGGGCCCTCTGCTCATCTACTATACTCCCTGTGCCACACGCTGATCCCGAACACTTTTTTATTCAAGAACGTGACGGTCTCCGGCTGATTACGCCCAAAGCCGCGACGGCTTTCGCCGATCACGTCTGGACACCCGAGAATATTCACTACCGGTCACGGCTGGAAACACCGGCAGGTGAAACCGTTTCCCAGGGCTTCAAAAAGTTTATGAACCTTGGCCAAGGTCCGGACGGATTACGCGTCGATGCCGCCCATGTCGTCACGGCCTGCCTCCGTGGTGATGCCGTTGCTACGGTGAAACTGGACGGAAGTCTACTGGTGCGTGCTGTTCATCAGGGACGGGTGTTATTACGGACACGTGGGGCGTTCAGCTATCAGCATCAGGATAACGCCCACGAGATCGACGAGTGTACGCGTCGTTATCCACGGCTTTTGGACCCGACTTATCTCCCAGACACGAGTCTGTTGTTTGAGTGGGTGAGCCCGTCGAATGTGATTATTTTGAAGTACCCGCGGACTGACCTTTTTCTCGTCGGCGGCGTGCGCCATCACGACTTGCGCTACGTGCGGGTGATCGAACTCCAGGAAATAGCAACTCACACCGGAATTCAGTTGGTCGAATTCTTTCTTCTTAACGAGAGCGGATGGACCGACCTCTATGCCACGCTTGCGTCGGATACGGAGAAAGAAGGCTACGTCATTCGCATTCACGATGAGCAAACGCTGGTCAAAGTGAAGTGCGTTCCCTACATCGCCAAGCACGCTTTCAAATACCGCATGAGTACCGGTCGGCTCATCGACATGTGGTTCCAAGAGGGCCGACCATCACAACAAGTGTTCGTGGATTCACTGATCCATCAGTTCGACGAAGAGACCATCATGTGGGCGTTGCCGTTTATCACCGGATTTTTCCGCGCCGCACAGACGGTTGAGGAACACACCACAGCAGTACGGCAGGAAGTCGATCGGCATCGTACCTTGTCGCGTAAAGACTTTGCCATTCAGATGCGCCAACAACTCACGTCGCGAGATTTCTCACTGGCGATGCTGTTCTGGGACAACAAAGACGTCCATGACCGGCTGCTGCGACAGTTGCTGGAAGATGAATTGGCGGCAGCGCAGGTCGCGCCACCAGTAGTTATTGAAGAAGAGGCGTAAGAGACAAAGGGAATACCAATGAGGAGGAAAAACGAATGCCATATGTCACAACAGGCGAACGCATCGGTATAGAGAAAGGTCTCCAACAAGGCTCACTAGAGGAAGGGCGGACAATGGTCCTCGAAGTCTTAGAAGAGCAGTCCGGCCAAGTCCCAGCTGCTCTTATCGCTGCAATTAAGCAAACTGAAGACCGTGATCTGCTCCATCGACTTTTACGTCAAGCGATTCGGTGCGCTTCAGTCGAAGAATTTCAGCACACGTTCGAAGCTCTGAGGCAGCAGACTTTAGCGTGAG
>JAYVFX010000096.1:0-2495 GCA_043772795.1 Deltaproteobacteria bacterium | reverse complement strand
AACGCTTCGCCTCAGCCGCCGCGGCCCCACTGTGTCGCTTCGCATCTGCTCAGAGCCGCTCGCGGGTCGCGGTCGCGCTGGAGGCGCTGGTTAGGCGCTGCCTCCCTCCGCTGGAGGGGTTGTCCGCGGCGACTCTTTGAAAGGGTTCACAATGCGCAGGCGATTCTCAACGAGTAACCCATCCTGCATATCCTCCGAGTAGAGCACCGTAGCGTTGGTAGCTAAGGCACTCGCCACGATGATGCTGTCCCAAAACGAGAGCGCATGTTGTCCTCGTAAGGCCGAGGCTTTCAGCAAGATCGCTTTGCTGAACTCGACCACACCATACTTGGCGTAAAAGGATTCGATCAGTTGTTGGACTTGCTGCTCGGAGAAGTGTGCTTTTTTGATCAGATTGACACATGTCTCATTGATCACTTGGGTACTCACGAAGACTGCGCTTTGCGTTTCGATCAGCGCCTTCGCACGCGCGGTTTTCTTGGGATCATTGCCGACGGTGAACGCATAGAGCCAGATATTCGTATCAATAAAGCAGCTCTCCGCCTCTGTTTCAGATGCGCTCATAGATCTCTTCTCTGGTCAGCGGTGTGAACCCAGCTATGTATATAGGATGCTGGAGAAGTTGATCAATAAAATTCGCGGCAGTGTTTTCTTCCTCGGCCAGAAGGATCACTCGGACTCGCTCTTTGAAGCGAGTCTTATACTCCTCGGGGATCTCAATAGAACCATTCTTGACTTTTGCTTGAAACTCCACAGCGTACATGACTCTTTCCTCCGAACTCCTAGAAAAACGAGAGGTCTCTCATTGAAAGGAAGATAGTTGTCTCAGGCTTCTGCTGTCAAGCTCACGCCATCGCGGTAGGACCGCCGGTTACCCGACGGCCCCCGCACAGATCCCGGCGTGCGGTTTTCTCGCACCGGGCTCTTCAGCAAGACTCGCTTCCGCACTCCAGCTCAGGCCAGCGCGGTGGCCCTTCTCGTCTTCGGCTGCCCTACAAGCCGTGGCCGCTCCACCTTGAAGTGCTCAACTATAGCCTTGAAGCCCTGCCAGTTATAGCTGCGCCGTTGGCTACGCCGATTGAGCCACTTCAGGAAGATACGCAGCGCGCCGTCAAAGAATTGCTTGAGGCTCGCGCTGTTCCCGTGCACTCCGTAGTAGTGGTAATACCCTCGGAGTTTGACGTTCAACGTATAGCGGTTGAGCGGCCGCGAGCAAGCCGCACCTCATCCCAGTGGCCGTGGCCGCACCGTGCAGCGGTCCGCTCCAACCGTGGTTGGACAGCCGGCAGCGGCCTCTCGCCTATGGGGATTTGAACCTTCCCCTCTGCAGCGTCTCCCCGCTATGGGGATTTAATGTTTCCCTTCCGGTGCCACTTCCCCCGCTCGGCCTGGTTGGTGGGGCACCCGTTTCGCTCTGCTCCCGGCCAGCGACTCGCGCGGTGGGGTGGTGGGAGTTGCGCGGGGCAGGCGCCCCCGCCGTGCGCTCTCGCCTCCCTGACCTTGCGCCCTGTGCGGGTTGGGTGGGGTTAATGTCCAGACCATTTGCGATCCCTTCGCTATGTCCAACGCCCCCAGTCACCGTTTGCCGCCCTAACCGAGACTTTTCACGTTCACCGCAAACCGCAAGCAGGCGGCAATACGGTGCAATGGGTCGGTTAGGTCGTCCGTATATTTCTCTTTTCTTGACCGAAAATAATCTTCTTCACAGTTTTAATTGCGATGTCGGTCTTTAGCTCATGTTCCCAAATCCTTGTCACCTTCCATCCCATAACGCGGAGCCTACGCACTACCTTCTTATCCCGCTCCCTGTTTTTTTGAATCTTGGCTTCCCAAAATGCCTGGTTAGTCGTGGGAACGGAACGATAACGCTGACACCCATGCCAGAAACAGCCATCCAAGAAAATAGCGAGGCGAGCTCGAAGGAAGACAACGTCCGGCCTCCCTGGAAGCCCGGAGTTGTGCCCAATCCTCCAACCTTTAATACGGGATCGCATCAGAAGCGATCGGAACTTCCATTCCGTCGTTTTTGTTCCGCGTGACTTGACGCGACTCATCACACGGGAACGCGTGGCCTTGTCAAATCTGTCCAAAAAACTCACTCCCCCTCGTTATCTAAAGCGTCTGCGCCCATGCGAGGGAATCAAAAGTGTGAACCGTCCTATGGTGCGGCTGACAAACCCGTCTCCCTCAGGGCCGCCGCATGACGTCTAATGAACTCGGGCGGTAGTGCATTGCCGATCATGAGAGCAACAGCATAGCGACCCCGGTCTAACGGAAAGCGATAGGTCTTGGGAAACGTCTGAAGCAGAGC
This sequence comes from Deltaproteobacteria bacterium, assembly GCA_043772795.1. GTDB lineage: Bacteria > Desulfobacterota > Binatia > Bin18 > Bin18 > VGTJ01. Next base: position 184 of record JAYVFX010000096.1, on the reverse strand, counting down.
GGCTTCGCGTAGCGTGATAGCTCTGTTCGCATGGGGGTGAAGAAACCGCCCTTTCGATGGATTAATGCATCCCCCCGTGATCGTTGGAGCTGGTTTATCCCAAGCCATCCTTCCATAAACGTCCCTGAACCCATCCAATCGTTTATGGCATGGGAGTTGGTTCTGTAGGCCTAGAGCCATCCGG
>JAYVFX010000095.1:0-2984 GCA_043772795.1 Deltaproteobacteria bacterium | reverse complement strand
TCCGCTATGCGTGGTTGGCTACTCATCGCGCTCGGCGCTTCGCTTAAGGTACAGGGCCGCGCGAATCTCTTCTCACACTTAATCAATTTACCGGCAGCCTATTTCGAAACCCGTCACCTCGGTGATGTGATGTCACGCTTCGGTTCCCAAGAAACGATTTTGCAGGCCATCACGACGGATCTGGTTGAAGCCATGCTTGATGGGCTTTTGGCCAGTATTACTCTGTTCGTCATGTTCGTATTTGCGCCCAGCTTAGCGACAATAGTACTCGCGGGTGCATTACTGTACGCCGTGCTGCGCTGGGCTTCGTATGCACGGTTGCGCCAGGCTTCAGCCGAGGCCATTATTTGGGGAGCGCGACGAGACAGCCATTTCCTTGAGACGCTCCGTGGGATCAAAACTATCAAGCTGTTCAATGGTCAAGAAGGGCGTCGCAGTCACTGGCTCAATCTACTGGTCGAGACGGTCAATCGTCAGTTGACGACCCAGAAGCTCCAACTGATGGTGCGTACCGCAAACTCGCTCCTGCTTGGTCTCCTTGGCATCGTGATTATATGGCTCGGAGCTCGGCGGGTGTTAGAGCAAACATTCTCTGTTGGTATGTTGTTCGCATTTATCTCTTACAAAGATCAATTCCTTGATCGCATGAGTAATCTCATTAATAAGGTGCTCGATCTGCAACTCTTACGGTTGCATGCCGAGCGGCTGGCAGACATTGCCCTCACTGCTCCTGAGCCACGAGTGCAGCCAACGGATCTCCAAGTTGATGCACTGATACCAACGTCGATCGAGGTGCGAGCCTTACGTTATCGCTATAGCGATAATGACCCCTGGGTCCTCGACGGCTTGAACTTCCGTATCGAAGCCGGCGAATCGGTCGCTATTGCTGGGGCCTCGGGATGCGGCAAAACGACACTGCTCAAGTTGTTAGCTAGCCTGCTCAATCCAACAGAGGGTGAGATCTTAGTGGATGGTAAACCGTTGGCACGACTCGGTATCGAACGCTACCGCTCGATGATCGGCGTGGTCATGCAAGACGATCAACTCTTTGCTGGTTCCATTGCCGACAACATCGGTTTTTTCTCTGCGTATCCTGACCCGCAACGTATTGAGGAATGTGCCAAGCTCGCTGCGGTACATGACGATATTATTGTGATGCCCATGGGCTACAGCACGTTGATTGGAGACATGGGGACAGTACTCTCAGGTGGGCAGAAACAGCGGGTGCTCCTTGCTCGTGCGCTCTACCACCAGCCTGTCATCCTGCTACTCGACGAAGCGACAAGCCATCTCGATGTGGATCGAGAGCGGGAGGTTAACGCGGCCATCCGCGCACGGCAGGTGACACGCGTGATCGTTGCCCACCGTCCGGAAACGATACGCTCAGCCGAGCGCGTCATCGTTCTCGACCAAGGGAAGGTGGTAAGTGACCAAAGGAATATGGCGAACGACCAGGGCGCACTCCCTGACACCTCAGGATTGCTTCTTACGCATGCTGGCACCACGCTGCCGACTCCAGCGGGTGTGAGCAATCATGTGGATTTGCCGACCTTAGGCATGATTCCCGATATATCTCACGAAGAGTTACGAGCGGCAGGATTTGCACCATTACGGCTAGAGAGAAGTACCGTCCGGCGCGTGTTTCCGAAAGAGGTCTTGTTCATGCATCCGCCTCATGTGGTCTCTGCGGCATACCGGAACTTGCGGATCGCCGTGCTGGAGTCCGGCTCTTCAGAACCGCCACGCAGCCTGCTGTTTACCAGTACGACGGCTGGAGAAGGAAAAACCCTAACTGCCGTGAACACGGCTATTGCCCTGGCGCAGACGGGGGTACGTGTCTTGCTTATCGATGCAGATCTGCACCAACCTGCGTGCCATACGATGTTGGCAATGCATCACAGTTTTGGTCTGATAAATTTTCTTACCGGGCAGGGAGACCTTAGTGAACTCTTGCGTTCAACTCTCATTGAGCATCTTGTCTTTCTTAGTGCTGGTTCACCCGCAGCTACTCCGGTAGAGATCCTTGGCTGTAAGAGCATGCATTCCGCTTTCCCGTTCCTGCATAAGATGTACGATTATCTGGTCATCGATTCTCCATCTTTAGACTCGGCTAGTAGTGCGCTGCTGCTTGCGACGATGGTGGATGGAGTTGTGCTGGTTGTGGATAACCAACATACGTCTCGTCAACGCGTTCAAGACGCACGACAACGTTTGACCCAGGTCAACGGCCAGGTGTTAGGGGTTGTGCTGAACAAGGTCGACGCGCGAAGCCGCGAATATATCGAATATTCCCGCCATGACCGAGGTGAGGTTCTGGCGTCGGCAGCAAACGGCTGAGCCATGGAGGTTTCCCGTTGGTGGCCAAGACCGAGAAATTGGCGAACTCAGAGGCGGTGCAATCTCGCTCCCATGACGAATGAACAACCGAAGCACAAGAAAGGCCATAAGGCCATGATAACACGTGGCGTGGATATGACACACAGTGTGGTTTTTTTCTATCAACGGAGACGAGCCATGGTGGTTCTTACGCTCCTGTGCAGCATGTCCTGTCTCTGTGGATTGCGAAACGTTGCTGCGAGTGATCTTCCCCTAACCCTCCAAGAGGCAGTCGAGACAGCGCTTGCCCAACATCCTACGTTACGTATAGGAGCAGCGACCATTGCGGCCGCGCAGCAGCGCGTGGCTCAGCAACAGGCCGGGTATCTGCCACGTGGGGGCTATACATACTCCTTCACGCATCAGCAGCGACCGGTCTCCGCTGCGGTTGGTGGTGTTCGCTTGGATGGAGAGCAGCAACGGGTGCGAAGTGTCGCGCAGGTTTTCGATTTTCATTCGACTAACGTGAGCCTCAGCCAAGTGTTGTTCGACTTTGGCCGAACGCTCGATTCGATTCGATCAGCAGCAGCTACTGTCGAAGCCCGTGTGGCTGATCTGGAGACGACACGACAGGTAGTGATACTCAACACCAAGCAAGCGTATTATGG
>JAYVFX010000094.1:0-2649 GCA_043772795.1 Deltaproteobacteria bacterium | reverse complement strand
CCGTGCGCCCCTGCAATCGCTCGACATTCCGGTCACGCTACAGGACTCACTGATGGCCCGACTGGATCGGCTGGGAGCAGCCAAAGAGATCGCCCAGATGGGAGCCACGATTGGGCGCGAATTCACCTATGAGTTACTCCAGGCGGTCTCCCCACTCAACGAGGAAAGCTTACAGCGTGGGCTGAAGCAGTTGGTAGAGGCGGAGTTGGTGTATCAGAGTGGCCTCGCACCCCAGGCACGGTATCTCTTCAAACATGCCCTGGTGCAAGATACGGCCTATCAGTCCTTGCTCAAGAGCCGACGCCAGCACTTGCATCAGCAAGTCGCACAGGTGTTGGCAGAACAGTTTCCGCAGACGGTTGAGACCCAACCAGAGTTAGTTGCGCATCATTACACCGAGGCAGGGCTCTTCGCGCAGGCCATTCCCTACTGGCAACGAGCAGGGCAGAGAACCGTCCAACGCTCAGCGAATGTGGAAGCGATCGGCCATCTCACCCAGGGGCTAGAGTTGCTCAAGACCTTGCCGGATACGCCCGAGCGTATCCAACAAGAACTCGCGCTACAAATCGCTTTAAGCGTGCCTCTAGTGATGACCAAGGGCTATGGAGCCCCGGAAGTGGAACAAGTCTATGCTCGGGCGCGAGAACTGGGTCAGCAGGTGGGCGAGACCCTTCAACTCTTCCGGGTGCTGCGGGGACTGTGGACATTTCATACAACGAGGGCGGAGTTACAGATAGCGCGTGAGCTGGGGGAGCAGCTTCTCACCTTAGCTCAGAACGGACAGGACTCTTCGCTCCTACTAGAGGCCCATTACGCACTGGGAGCCTCATTGTTCCGGCTCGGAGAGTTGACCGCAGCCCAAGCACACCTGGAGCAAGGGATTGCCCTCTACGACCCTCAGCAACGTCGCTCCCGTGCTGGACCGGACCCCGGGGTGCTGTCCTTGCTCCATGCGGCTTGGCTCCTGTGGTTGCTGGGCTATCCGGATCAAGCCCTGAAGAGGAGCCATGAAGCTCTCACCCTAGCGCAGGAGCTGTCTCACCCGTTTAGCTTAGCTTTTGCCCTGAATTTTGCTGCTGAAGTCTATCGGCTCCGTCGAGAAGGGCAGGTAGCCCAGAAACAGGCAGAGGCAGCTATTACCCTCTCAACCGAGCGAGGGTTTACGGTCTGGTTGGCGGAAGGGATTATCTTGCGGGGCTGGGCGCTGGCAGAGCAGGGGCAGGGAGAAGAGGGAATTGCGCAGATGCACCAAGGCTTGACTACCTGCCGGGTCACAGGGATAGAGTCAGGACAGGCGCATTATCTTGCCATGCTGGCTGAGGCGTACGGGAAAGTAGGGCAGACAAAGGAAGGACTTGCCCTGCTAGCCGAAGCGCAAGTTATGGTGGACAAGAATGGGGAACGCAAATGGGAGGCGGAGCTGTATCGACTCAAGGGCGAGCTAACGCTGCAACAGTGGAAAGTGGAGAGTGGAGAGTGGAAAGTCCCCAACACCCAGCCCCTAACACCCAGCACCCAAGCGGAAGCCGAAGCGTGCTTTCTCAAGGCTATCGAAGTTGCCCGCCGACAACGTGCCAAATCGCTGGAACTCCGCGCCGCCACCAGCCTCGCTCGCCTATGGCAACAACAAGACAAGCAGAAAGAAGCTCACCAGATGTTAGCTGAGATCTACAATTGGTTCACCGAAGGGTTTGATACGAAAGACTTGCAAGAGGCAAAGGCGTTGTTAGAGGAACTGCAATAAAGCCTGAAAAGGATCGATCCCATATGACTCGCATCCACGTTGAATCAACCCACAAAGACGCAGTGGTTTCACTCGTAGAAAATTCACTCGCGATACAGCAGAAGATGTTGCAGGCTGGACTGAAGCGAACAAAGGCCCGCCTGAAAGCCTTCGAGAAGGAGTTTGACGAATCGAGTCAGAAGTTTTACCGCGCCTATCAGGCCGGAACGATGGGCGACGATGAAAAAATCATGGAATGGGCTGGAGAGTGGGAAACCTACCAAGAACTGACAAAGACGTTGGCGCTGCTCAAGGAGACTGAGGTTTGCTGATCGAAGAGTACTTTGTCCACCTGGAGCGGACGTTTGCCTCCTGCCCTCATGTGGTACAGACAACCTTTACCAAGGAAAAGCGTGCTCCCCACATCGGCTTCGTGAAAGGAACCATCGTGTTTTCCCAGGGGATTGAGCTGTTCCTGATGGAATTTGTCCGTACCGAACCACGGCTGACAAAAACTAAGTATCGCTATCATTGCCAAGACGCCAACGGGAAACTCTTGTTCCGCTACGACGATGCTCCGCACCATCGCATCAGTACGTTCCCTCACCACAAGCATATACGGACGGTCGCCGAAGGAGAAACCATTGTGGCCAGCTCGTCCCCTTCGATAGAACGGCTTGTAAACGAAGTGGTAGATCTTATCGAGCAAGCAACACAAGATGCCTGAAACGAGAGCACCCATGGACTGCCTCAGTTGCGGTTTTGTTAATCCCGACGGCATGAACTTCTGCGGCAAGTGTGGAACGCCGCTGATGCCACGCTGTCCGCAGTGCGGGTTCGAGAATCCAGCAAGCTTCGTCTTCTGTGGGAAATGCGGCATGCCGCTCGCAGGAAAACAGCACGGCAAAACGGGGAAAGGGTCAAAT
>JAYVFX010000093.1:0-7068 GCA_043772795.1 Deltaproteobacteria bacterium | reverse complement strand
GGCTGCCTACTCCGTCCGCTTCTTACGCCGGAACAAAAATCAACACGTTTGGTCCGACACTTTGCTCCTTCGGCCCTGCAATTTTCGTCCCCCCAGCCGCCGGCTCGATTTTCACTAAGGCCAAGTCGGCGTGGTTTATGGGCACGAATATTCCTGGGAAGCCCCGCGCTGTCCTGCTCAACCCCCTCCCTGCTCCGGCCTATCGAGCCAAGTGTGCCGAGGCAGCAGCCAACGGTTATGAGGGCTTTGTACTGCAGTAAAGCAGCGCTTCGCTGGGAGCCAGCAGCTCTTCGCCTAGACGACAAGAGACACAACGTGTTTCTACCTGGCGAACGGCGAAGAGCTCACAGCGAAGTGCGGGAGAGGTCATAAGCCACCTTTGCGTGCAATGCCCGGCAAATGCGGCGCAATACACAGCACCTAAATCTTGCAAGTTCATCTCCTCCACGGTGAAGAATCCGCCGTCGTACGGAACATTCGTGCACTGCCAAGTTTTTTTCACGGTTACGAATGGGGGCAAGACTGCGGTGACAGTCTGTGAATATAAAGTCTGCTAAGGCCGCTGATGTGAAGTTTATGCCGTGATGCCACTGGTTTGCGTCTGACGCTGCGCAGCTTGTGACTTGACACCAGTGAACAACGCCCTGCACTCACGACGTCCCCGCAGGCCTGGGCAGTTGTCACCACGCGAACATCACTACGTTGGAATAACTCTCTATGAGTTATATATTTATACTTTTCGTCGAAATATACTGTAAGCCTGAGCGCCAGGTTGGCACGTACCTCATGCAACTATGTATTGTGTATCGGCCGGGGCAGCCACCTCACGCGTCGTCGAACGTCTGCAACTCGGGGTAGCCCTCGAGCAGATAACGGTTGGTTAGGTCTGCGATCAAGTCCTCGCGCCCAGAGCGGTCGAGTGCGTCCAGATCCCATCCGCCCTCGCGATACAGCAACCGCTCCAGTTCCAGTTCGGGATACAGGCCGACCTCGTCCCCGCCGACGTAGAAATCCCGGCCGTTCACATTCGCGGTGGCGTCCGTGCACAGCCAGACCACGAGTGGGGCGACTTTTTCCGGCGTGACGACCTCTGGCGAGATCGGGATATGGGCACGATGGCCGAACCAATAGCGGCCCAGCGCCTTTAACACTGGCAGGAATTTGGTGAGATTGATCCCTTCGAGGATCGTCGTGGCGGCGCGCGGACGAACGGCATTGCAGCGCACATTGAACCGGCCCAGTTCCTTCGCAACTGCACGCGTCAGTCCGATGATGCCTTCCTTGGCGGCGGAATAATTCGCGCCGAACACCCGACCCAGACCGGATTCTGAACCGGTGTTGATGATTACGCCACTGCGTTGCTTGCTCATGATGGGGCTGGCGAAGCGAATCGTGCCGAACGTCCCTTTCAAGTGGACCGCCATCATCCGGTCCCAGTCGTGTTCGGTCAGCTCGTACACTGGAATGAAATTGGAAATACCAGCGTTATTGACGAGGATATCCAGGCGCCCGAAGGCCTTGAGCGCCGTGTTCACCAGGCGCTCGGCTCCCTGGAACTCCGCGACATTGTCGAGGTTTGCAACCGCCTCACCGCCCGCCGCCCGGATTTCGTCGACCACCGTGTTGGCGACCGACTCCCCATTTTTCACAGCAATATCATTAACGACGACTTTGGCGCCTTGCGCCGCGAACAGCCGGGCTTCGGCGCGTCCGATCCCGGCTCCACTGCCGGTGACAATCGCGACTTTGCCCACCAAACGTTTTTGCCCACTGTCTTCCGCCATTGTATGTGTCCTCCCTCCACGCCTCACTATTGAATCATCTTCAGCACAACATGTGATGGTCATCCTCGTTGCCGCGTGGGTTTGAAGTGCGGCCTCCGCAAGCGGAGGCCCCCTCACTATTGACCAGGCGTACCTGAGTCGAGTGAGTTACTCCGACTTGTTGAGGTGCATGCCGAGCAACTCATGCGCGATATGGAACCCCAGATCCTCCACCAGCCGCCGCTTCCACTGCCGTCGCAGCACTGCACTGGTCATGCGCCGGATGGTGCGCGGCTTCTGCATAATCTTCTCAGCAATCTCCCACGCTCGCGGCAGTAGTCGGTCGAGCGGTAGCACCTCGTTGACTAAGCCCATCTCTTTGGCCATCTGCGCGTTGATTTTGTCACTGGTGTACAGGAAGTAGGCGGCGCGCTTCGGTCCCATCAACTCCTGGAATGTCAGCCCCTGACCGTCCCCGGGCACCAGGTTGAACTTGAAGTGCGGATCGAACAGCTCCGCGTGCTCGGCGCACAGGGTAATGTCGCATAACAGGGCGAATTCCGTGTGCAAGCCCGAGCCGTTGATACAGGCAATCGTGGGAATATCGATATTGAAGATGAACGCTTCCAGCAGCTTGGTCGCGTCCGTGTAGATCTGATCGTAGAATGCGTCTGCGGGTAACTCGTGTAAGGGCTGCTTGGCCATTTCCGGGTCGAACCCGGCGATCCACTTATCCCCCGTACCGCTAAAGATCAGCACCTCGTTGTCGGGGTCATTGCCGATGTCGAGCCATAGCTGAGACCAGGCATTATGAATCGGGAGACCGTACATGACGGGTCCTCCCGCAGTGTGCATCTGCACTTGGAGGATGCCATTACGGCGCTCCATGTTAAAGTATGTAGCGTATTTCTCGCGATAGTCCTCGAACCGTGGCCGGCTCACAAACCCCAGGCGTTGTTCCCGCGCTCGTGCGTTCGGTCGTTCGTCAGTGGGCGTACTCATACGTGATCCTCCTTTTATGACACTCGTCGATACTTCGAAATGCTGCGCAGTTCCCGCGGCGGCTCCAGGTTTCGTCCGCGGATCGAGTAGGACACCTCTGCCACGTAAATGTCACCATGGGAATCAACGGCAATGCCGTGCGGCGCAATGAATTGGCCTGGCCCCTCGCCCTCTTCGTCGGCACCGAAGCGGCAGACCATGTGGCCTTTTAGATCATAGATGGAAACGCGGTGGCCCAAGCTTGGAGCGTCATCCACGCCTCCCATGCCGTTGAGTTCCCCGACGTAGATATGCTCCCCCCACAACACCATCGCATCGGGTCGATGGATATTGTTCCACATGGTGATGAAGGTGCCCTGCGGGTCAAAGATCTGGATACGGTGCGCCTCGCGATCCACGACATAGACATTGTCATGCTCGTCAATGGCGATATTGTGCGGACGGATGAATTGGCCAGCATCAATGCCCGGGCGACCCCAGGAAAATTTGTACTCACCCGCGCCCGTATACACGTGGATACGGGAGTTGCCATAGCCATCGGACACGTAGACATCGCCGGTGCGCGGCCTGATCGCAGCCGACGTTGGCCGATTGAACGGGTCACCACTCCATTTTTTCGCCGGGGCATTACGTTTACCGATTTCTAACAACTGGTTACCATCCGTGGTAAACTTCTGGATCGTATGAATGCCGTCATCGGTCACTAACAAGGAACTGTCGTGTGCGATATACAGGCCATGGGTCCGGTCGCTAAAGTATCCCTGTCCGAAAGAGCGAAGATAGTTGCCCGCGCGGGCAAACACGATGATCGGGTGCTGTCCGCGCGTGAGTACGTAGACATGGTCCTGTGCATCAACCGCAACGCCGGGGCATTCGTGAAAGGTGACGCCTGCGGGCAACTTACCCCAGCCGTCGACATACTCATAGCGAAAGTCGCCGATTCCGTACACTTCACGCATGACTCACCTCCAGTTCCTCTCTGAGGTCTGCCAACGCTTCGTCGTCACGTGCAAACGCACGCGTGATACCACCAGAGGTGAGCCGCTCTTTCCGTCGGCGTCACTCTTTGGCGTGATCGACACTGGCGGAGCATGGCACGGTCCATCGTCCTTGTCTTGCCCTCTTCTAATCCGTACTGTCCATTGCTGTCAACGTGCTAGGTCGAAGAGGATGCCATTCTTGATCCCATTCGGGAGTCTCCAATATCCCAGACCTCTAGCTTTGTACGGATGCGGAGGTTTGCCATTGTGAAGGTGGTCGTATGTCCATATACTTGCGGGACGTGGAACGTGGGCAAACGTCGCGGAGGTGTAGGATTGGCGTGGACTTCTTGGGGGTGGTCAGTGTTGCGGAATGTATCCTCCCATGAGATGAGTGGGCCAGTCTTCCGTGGGCATCACGCAGAAAGGAATTCGTTATGAACACATCCCGTCAACCGGTCGCCGTCGTGATTGGGGCGACTTCCAAGTGGCAGGCCGATGGCCGTAATACCAAACTAGCGCATGGGAAGGTGCTCGACGACAGCGACCTCCCCGTCAGCATCCGCTGGGGCATCGGCGGTGCTGTTGCCCAAAAGTTTGCCCACGAGGGCTTCTTCGTGGTGCTGACGACCAGAAACCGTGCCAATGGAGCGGCGCTGGAAAAGGCGATTCATGAGCAAGGCGGCGCCAGCCTGATTGTCGAGTTGGACCTGGTGTCACCCGCCTCCATCTCGCAAGCGTTCGCCACGATTCGTGAGCAGGTAGGGGACCCGGAGGTGGTGATCTATAACGCTGGCTATCTGGAGGGGCGGGATCTGCCGCCCGAGAAAGAATTACTCGAACACATCCCTCTCGAGATGTTCGACACCGCGCAACACATTTCCAGCCGTGGCCCGTTCTTGGTCGCCAAAGAGGTATTGCCCGCCATGCGTGAGCGCGGAGCCGGGACGTTCCTCATTTCCAATAACGCGGCGTCCTTGCGCGGGCGCAAGCGCCTGACCGGCCAGTCGCTCTACTATCCGCGCGTGATGATGCGTACGCTGGCGCAGGTGCTGACGGAGGAATATTCCGAGCATGGCATCCACGTGGCCAACGTGGTGATTGACGGCCTGATCGACTCGCCTGGCACCCGTGCCTTGCCGATGGCCCAGCAGCGACCGGAGGTGGTGATGAATCCGGTGAAGATCGCGGAGGCGTTCTATTACCTGCACACCCAAGACAAATCCTGTTGGACCCACGAACTGCAATTGACGCCCTTTGCGACCAAGCCAAGCTTTTAAGAGGGCTGGTGCACGTATTCCAGCGTTGCTACTCCCCCATGACCCACGGCGCGCTGAACACTGGTACGACGCCGGTAACACTGAACGTCGCGTTCCGGCGTGTCCGGTTGACCGCGATGTTGGGCAAAACATTTCCCAGATGCTGGGTTATTCATCTGCATACGCAGCAAGATCGACGCAAATTCTCGTTGAGCGAGGCACGCCAGCTTGTCGCGAGATGAAACCACGCCGTTCGAGCGTTTGCATCATCTGATTCACACTTGGTGCTGAGACAAGAAAGTGCCGTTCAATGTCGGATTCGGCCGGTGCTCTGCCAAAACGCTGCATATACTTGGCAATAAAGCGGAGATATTCACGTTGCCTTTTCGTGGGTGCATCAGTATTCCTACGAATTGGCTTGGGTCCATGAGATACAAGGACAATCAATTTGGCCGAACTGCTACCGACCTGTAAAACTGTACCATCGGAGAAGCTCAGGGTCAGCCGCTCATCGCTGTCGAGAGTGACTCCCTGTACCTCCTTGCCTACCAATTGGCGGATACGCAGCGCAGTGCATAATCCGCTGTAATGAGCTCTCGCTGTGTTCCTCTGCGTTGCTACCATGCGACGTTCTTTTCCTTTAATGCCAGGATTTCCTGTGGCGTGTAGCCACCGACATGTTGGAGGATCTCGTCTGTATGCTGACTGAAGGTCGGTGCCCCATGTGGCAGAGGGACTGACGTTTTCTCTAGGGCAAACGGGAACGCCACGGTTGTGAGTCCTGAGTCCAGCTCAAGCATGTAGCGATTCGCGATGACCTGTGCATCCGCCGCAAGATCGCTCACGTGATTCACCACCGAAAACCAAAACTCCTTCTCGCGAAAGAGTCGTTCCCAGTGGGCGCGGGGCTGCGTGGTAAACGCTTTGTCGAGTATAATGATCAGCTCTGCGTGGTTGGCCGCTCGCTGTTTATCTTTGGCAAAACGGGGATCGTGCTCCAATGCTGGCAGGCCCATGACCGCACAGAAGTCGGGCCAGAACCGTTGCGCGACCGCCATGCCGCACGCAATCCACTGGCCATCCGCACAGCGATACAGATTCATCAGTGGGTTCGCGACGGTGGTCCGATCAAACGGTGCGAAATCCGCTCCCATATTGGCGACCTGTGCGACGTTGTAGTACTGCAACCACATCATGGCGCTCAGTTGTGAAGACCACACTGCTTGTGAAATACCAGAGCGCTCGCGTGCCAACAGGGCAGCAAGCACGCCAAATCCTAGCATGGTGCCAGACAAGATGTCGCTCAGCGCACCGGGCGGATAGGTCGGTGCGCCATCCGCAGTCGGGGTACTGAACATAAAGCCTGAGCGTGCCATCCCCACTGTGTCCTGACACGGATCTTCTGCGTGTGGCCCGAGCGGCCCAAAGCCGGTCGCATGGGCATAAATGAGATCGGGCTTGATAGTAAGCAGCGTTTCCCGGTCCACGCGAAATTCGTGCAGGGTGGCAGGATGAAGATTGGTCACCACGACATCCGCCTGTTTCACTAAGCGGTGGAAGACCTGCTGTCCTTCGGGCTGCCGCAAGTCGATGGCTATTGCTTTCTTATTCCGATTCGCAATCTCGAACATCAGACTGCGCCCATCGGCGAACTGTTGCGGTTGGCCAAACATGGACCGCGCCCCACGCGCGAAATCTCCCTGCCCTGGTTTTTCCACCTTAATGACCTCCGCCCCGAGATCCGCCAGCATCATGGAGGCGAGCGGCCCTTGAACCCAGATTGTTAAATCGAGCACGCGAATACCTTCGAGCGGCATACGTACAGGTTGTTCCATGTCTTCCTCCTTTACTGAAGGCAGCATGGTACTGCACTCTGTCACACAACTCTAGAGAAGGCGTTAGGCAGTGGTAGCAGGCGATCTGTTCCTGCGGCAATGTGCCATGCCACAGAACAAGTCATAAAATGTTAACTCGACTGTTGTGTTTTGGGGCAGAGGCTGACCTGGGGCCAGGAATTGTGGATGATGTGGGCTTCCTCCAAGCGGAATGGTAGCATCTGAGCGA
>JAYVFX010000092.1:0-2897 GCA_043772795.1 Deltaproteobacteria bacterium | reverse complement strand
TCCGTTGCAGCAACTCAAAGCACTGGTTGAAACTGCAGTACAAACGACCACCGTTGAAGGCCTCTCTCTCGTCGCGTGTGGCCAAGTCTGGACTGATCCCACAGAACAACTTGTTTCTCGTACCATGCAAGAGGTCTTGAGCATCCTTCGTCGCCAGTTTGACTATGTGTTAATTGACTCGCCGGCCGCCATAACGTACGGCGACGCAGAGTTCTTGGCACAATTGAGCGATGCGACGGTTCTGGTTGTTCGAGGGTATAAGACCCCTATGGCAGCTGCTCATAGAATTGCAGGGCAACTACAAGCCGTGCGAGCGAACGTTCTTGGTGTGGTGCTGACTGGTGTCACTCCTGACGGGACAAACGCGACAGACTATCGCTAGCAAAATTATAGAGAGACCAAAAGCAGAGCACTTCATGATGTACGTACCTTTGCTCGATCTTAAAGAGCAATACGCGACGATCCGCGATGAAATCCGTGCTGCTATCGACCGGGTGTGTGACTCACAACAGTTTATCCTTGGACCGGAAGTCTCTGCATTAGAAGAGGAGATAGCCACTTTTTGTGACGCTCTTTTTGCTATTGGGGTATCGTCTGGAACGGATGCCCTCCTCGCGACGTTAATGGCGTTGCGCATTGGTCAGAACGACGAGGTGATCACATCCCCGTATTCATTCTTTGCCACCGCTGGTACCATTGCGCGCGTTGGTGCACGTCCAGTTTTTGTTGATATTGACCCCGAGACCCTCAACATTGCTGCTGAAGCAGTAGAAGCCAGCATTACTGCTCGAACGAAAGCCATCCTTCCTGTCCACCTCTTTGGTCGCTGCGCGAATATGCAGACGCTGATGCAAACAGCCGCACGACATCATATTTCCGTTATTGAGGATGCAGCTCAAGCCATCGGCGCTACGGACGATGAAGGACGACAGGCTGGAACTATCGGATATGGTGGGTGCTTCTCCTTTTTCCCCAGCAAGAATCTTGGGGCCTTTGGTGATGGTGGAATGATTGTTACGCAGGACGAAGAGTTTGCTGCGCGTCTGCGCCTTCTTCGAGTGCATGGTGGCGAAGCGAAGTATTACTATCGACTCATTGGGGGAAACTTTCGTCTAGATGCTCTTCAGGCTGCTGTTCTGCGTGTGAAATTGAGGTGTCTGCCAACGTGGACACAAGCGCGGCGTCAAAACGCTGACCGATATCGCCGCTACTTTGCTGAGGCAAAGCTGACTCAATATATCTTGCTGCCAGGAGATACCCCGGGTCACATCTACAATCAATTTGTGGTTCGTTGTTCCGAGCGTGACCGACTACAACAGTTTTTACGCGAGCATGGGGTTGTCACTGAAGTGTACTATCCTCATCCACTTCATCTCCAGGAATGTTTTCATTTATTGGGATATCAGCGTGGTGATTTTCCTCACGCAGAAGCCGCAGCTCGTGAAACGCTGGCATTGCCGATCTATCCAGAACTCACAGAGAGTCAACAGCAGTACGTTGTCCAGTGTTGTCGAAGATTCTATCAAAGCTAATCAAGCGGAAGTGAACGTCTAAGATCTGTCGTGCGGTCGTTCTCAAAGACTCAAGTCTGGCGAGTAACTTCGGTGAGACGTTGAGAAGGTGGAAAGTCTGCCGTCCTCCCCGATCACTTCGACTGCCAAAGGGACCTTTCGCGGGTAGTCGAGTAGGATGGCGGCAGACGTACGCTTTGGATTACAATTACGGGTAAGCCGTATTAGATGTTTACTGGCATGGCACTTTCACTGCGAGTTACTATCCAACTGCTCTGAATATGAGCGATCGGAACTACGACAGGAAGATCGCGATTCAGGAGTTTCATTAAAACTTGTACTCGCCCCTTGGCGTCAGGTGGACGCTGAATAACCCCTTTTAGGCCTTCGAATGGCCCTTCCGTAATATTTACCTCTTGTCCGACTGCTAGATTTGCGTGCGCACCAATCAGACCCTCTTCTGACGCTTTACTCCTGAGAAAATGAACAACCCCATCATCAAGCGGAGCAGGAATGCTATTGAAGCTAACAAGACATTTCACTCCAGGGCACCATATGACAGCTGAGTGCTCTCCTGGTAGATGGAGTTGGGCGAAAAGATAGCTCGGAAAGAGTGGGATTACCTGTCGTTGTTTTGCAGACGAAACAGGCAACTGTAATCGTGGGAAGAATACCTCAATACCTTTTCGTTGCAAATGATACTGGGCATATTCTTCTCGATTCGGTTTAGAGTACACAACATACCACTGCCGCCGCACTTCTTGACTCATAAAATCTCACACCTCACGAGGGATGCTTAATTTAGAGCAAAAATTGTGCCATTTTATGTTTTGTCATCATTCGTGATTTCTAAATAAATCTCAGTCTTTCCAGGCTAGATCTGTTAAATGGGGAAGATGAAATTTAAAAACCGGGTAATGGTGCCTGAGTTTTTTTCAAGTTAACAATTATGGGTCTTAAACGATGAAAATAAATAAGGCAAAAATGACTGATCAGGTAAATATATCTTAGAAAAACTCCTTGTTCTCTTCGTGGTTTCTTCTAAGTTGCTAATACATATTAAAAAAATATGTTTGATCCAATTATGGCCTTTCTTTCTCACTGTTCGTAGTTTTTAATCGAGATGCCCCTAGAAAAGAGATATATTTCAGGAAAATTATCTTCTTAATTACGTATATTTGTTTGGCCCTATTGGGGTATTGTGCAGTATTATTTCCTGCGAGTCTCGGCGTGAGTAGGGCTGAGTGCCAATAACGTCCTCTTCTTTTTGTCAATCTTGTCAAAAATGTGTCACAAATGTTCTTCTAGTAACAGTGTTGATCTGGCCGTAGGTCACCTACTTCGACACGAAAGAACCCGTTTGAAACTCTCGACCGACGGGTGGGG
>JAYVFX010000091.1:0-4204 GCA_043772795.1 Deltaproteobacteria bacterium | reverse complement strand
GGGAAAGGTCGCCGCGCGAACGTCATTACATCCGGACCCAAACATCGTGACTCGTTTCCATCGATCCGCGAATAACCTGGACTAAGAAAACCTGAGGGGCTGATCTCGAACACGAGTTCCTTAAAGAAAGTACGGTGGACGGTGGTAGAAATACCAGCTTCCTTCGTCGGATGAATAACCTGATTCAGCCGCGACGGTTGGAAGGTTGGTGGTGTTCCTTGGCTGCGAACGCGTAGCCTCCGCCCACAAGGTCTCTGGTCACCGCTGTTCGTACCGTGCCTTAAGTGCATCGGCTTCTTTCAGGACGGTGGGACCAGTGCTGAAACGATGTGCTCTCCATTTAACGGCAAAGGACGTGCCTACAGAAGCAGGGGGAAAGTAAAGATGGAATGTGAGGGCATGAACGAAAGTGTGCTCTTTGTCAGAAATGTGGAGAATTGCATCGGCTTTCTTATTTTTGCGATTTCCCCAGCGCGATAGATTTCTCGACCTGTGATGGACGTGCGCTCCAAAGGAGTGAACAGCGCGAAGAATCCACACTAAAGGTAGTATCCGGCAGGGGCGCTTTCCTACCTGGCTTGCTTAGCTTTTGGGGGGGCTATTCTTACCGTTCCTATGCGTGAACGATTAAACGCATCGATCAACTGACGAAAGTATTCAATCCCGCCCCGCGTCACTTCAGCGGGTAAATGCATGACAATGTCGTGGAGAAAACTTTCTCCACGTGCTTCCATTGCTCCCACAAATCGCTCGCCCTTGGCGGTGAGGGTGATCAGCTTTTCTCTCGCAGAGCGGGAATCTTCCGCGATCTCCACCAAGCTCAGAGGTGGTCGCGCCATGCCGCGAATGGCTTTGCTCAACCCGGAATTCGTGACCTCGAACCAACTTTGCATGAGCCGGACGATGTCTTTGCGTCGCATGCAGCGTCCGTCCTCTCCTGCGGAACGGATCATCCAGAGAATCGCAGATTGTTTGCGGGTGAGCAGGCCACCGCGCAAGGCATCCTCTAGTGCCATCCCGACCTGATAGTGAATGGGGTAAAAGAACTCCTGCAGCTCGGCGGCTACTGTTTTTCCCGGCTGCTCCTTGCGGGCGACGACTGTCATTCTCGTGCTCTTTTACTCTTTACTCTTTGCTCTTTGCTCTTTGCTCTCGTGCTTGATTATGTTTTCTCAGGGATTGTGTGCTTGTAGCGAGAAATCGCTCTCTTGACAATAAGTCCTATGGATTATATGTCCTGAGGACAGCTTTTACAGGACAAATACTATGAATTTCGCCTGGGCTCATAAATGGATCAAGACTTTCAGCGAAAGCGCAGACCAGATTGTCGACTTCTACGCAGACGTTTTTTTGTTCGAAGACCTGCTTCTCGGGCAGCGTATCTCCGACAAAGACAAACTGCGCCGCGCATTCAAGGTCTTTGAAAACACCGATCCTCCGGGTCCAGCGGGCACGAACGTCTTCGATGTCCTTTCCTATACTGGGGACGCCCATCACGGCGTTATCGAGTGGGTCTGGCGCGGTAAGCATGTCGGTGAGTTTCTCGGGGTGCCAGCGGCAGGCAAGGAAACTACCGTACGCGGTATGACATTCCATACGTATGAGAATGGTAAGATCGTCCGTGAAGCAACTTTCTGGGACGCCGTGTCAGCACTCCAGCAGGTCGGCGCGCTCAAGCCGACAGCGGAGTTTTGGAAAGTCCCAGCAAGGTCCCTCGGAGCATCATGATCGCCTCACTGTTGGTGAATAGCGCGTGGAAGTAGCTAGAGACACGGTAAAAGCACGTGGACTTTGATTATTCGCCGCAAGAAGAAGCCTTCCGCCACGACTTACGCGCCTGGCTGGTGGCGAACCCGCCCGACGGCTATGACCCCGTAACGTTTCTGCATCTGGATCTGGACACACGTTTTGCTATCCAGCTCGGCTGGCAACGGAAATTGCATCGTGCTGGGTGGGTCGGCATTCACTGGCCGCAAGCCTACGGCGGTCGTGGGGCCACCGTGATGGAGCAGACGATCTACCGCCAAGAGCTGGTGCGCGCGCGTATGCCGGAGATCGCGAACTTTATGGGCGTGCGTATCGCCGGCCCTACACTCATCCACTGGGGTACTGAAGAACAGAAGCAACGCTACATCCCTACTATCTTGAACGGCGAGGAAATGTGGTGTCAGGGATACTCCGAGCCAGGCGCGGGTTCAGATATAGCTTCGTTGCAGACTAAGGCGGTTGAGGAAGGTGATGATTTCGTCATCAACGGTCAGAAAGTCTGGACTTCCTACGCACAATACGCTCACTACTGTCTGCTTCTTGCCCGGACTGATCCTACTGCGCCGAAGCACAAAGGAATTTCGTGTTTTATCGTCGATATGCGATCGCCCGGAATCACCGTGCGTCCGTTACGGCAGATCAGTGGCGATGCGGAATTTAACGAAGTCTTTTTTGACAACGTATGTGTCCCTAAAGGGAATCTCATTGGTGAGAAGAATCAAGGGTGGCAAGTCACGCTGACCACGTTGATGTTCGAACGCGTAACCTTCGACGTGCTCTCTCCCGTCGAGGCAGTGGTTGCGCAATTGATTGAGGCTGTGAAACGCGGAGCAATAGAAACGAGTGTTTTGGGTGATGATTCAACGGTGCGCCAACACGTGGCACGATTCTATACCGAATTGCAGGCCATCAAATATAGCAGTCTGCGCCAGCTGACGAGGCAACTGCGGGGCGAGCCGCCCGGTCCGGAAAGTTCGTTGGTGAAACTCGCAGCGAGTGAGTTGAACGTGCGGGTAGTGCAGTTTGCCACCGCTGTACTTGGTCCCGGGAGCCAGGTCGTCTCAAAGAGTGAGCACGGAATTGACGATGGATACTGGATGCATTGCGCGCTCAATACCCATCTGTATACCATCGCCGGCGGTACCTCAGAAATTCAGCGCAGCATTCTCGGCGAACGCGTACTCAGTTTACCCAAAGGATAAGGAAGAAAGCAGAGAGGACGAATCAGTTATGAGATTTATGTTTTTCTTTTACCCCGCCTTGGCCGCCACTCTGGAAGAGCGGAAGCGAATGCGCCCGATTGCTCGCCATACTGAGCCGTGGCAGAAAATGTTCGAAGAAGTGGCTGAGCTTTCCCGTATGGCTGAAGATCTGGGCTTTGAAGCCGTTACCTTTCCAGAGCATCATTTGCATACCGAAGGGGCCGAGATGGGTAGCTTGCCCGTTCTCACACAGTATGTGATCAACCAGACCAAGCGTATCAAGGTCGGTCCCATCGGGTATGTCTTGCCGGGGTGGAATCCGCTCCGTCTGGCGTTGGAAATTGCCTGGCTGGATCAACTCACCAAGGGGCGCACCTTCGTTGGCTTTGCACGCGGCTATCAAGCCCGCTGGCTCAACTCAATGGCGCAGAAGCTCCACATCGGGGCGAGTGCGATCTCCACCATGCAAGAGGACATCGACGCACGCAACCGCGAAGCCTTCGAGGAAGTCTATCAGATTCTCAAGCTAGCGTGGGCGGATGGACCGTTTCGGTTCAAGGGCAAGCATTATGAATACCCCGTCCCATATGAAACCGGCACGCCGTGGCCCGCACACCAATGGACGCGAGAATACGGTGCCCCAGGGGAGGTGGACGACAACGGTAACGTACAGATGATCGAAGTCGTGCCCAAGCCCTACCAGAAGCCGCACCCGATGCTGTTTCAGGCGTTTTCCATGAGTGAGTCGACGATCCGCTGGGCTGCGCGTGAAGGACTTATTCCTACCCTCCTCGCGTCCGACCCAAAACAAGTGCGGTACTATGCCGAGGCGCATGTGGACGAAGCCAAGAAACACGGTCGTAATCTCAAGCTCGGCGAAAATATGGGCGTCTTTCGCTCGGTGTACCTGGCGGACAGCCACGCGGAAGCCAAACACATGGGTGACGTTGGACTGATTGGGGTCGGGTGGCAACAGTGCTTCCATCACTTCGGCTTCACCGAGGCATTTCGCTTTCCCGAGGATGACGTGAAGTACCCCAACAAGCAACTGCTGCCAGCCTCGGAATGTACTACAGACCGTTTAGAGAAGGCCCACTTCGCCTTGGTGGGAACTACCAGTGATATTCGGCGCGAGATGGATCTGCTGGTCGAAACCGCCAACCCGGAATGGTTTATCTGGCAATCTGACCAGGGCTATCTGCCACTTGATCAGGTCAAGCGGATGCTGCAACGGT
>JAYVFX010000090.1:0-4579 GCA_043772795.1 Deltaproteobacteria bacterium | reverse complement strand
TGAGGTGACACTAACCGACTTTTCCTGGCACGGAGACGCTTCACTGCCTCTGTGGCCTCACTCGTAATTAATCTGGTTTGCCAGTGCCATAGATCATTGGCGCGGGTATCGGCAGGCCTGGGACGCCCATTTCTGGGTGAGAGGTATTCGAGGAATTCAATCCCAGGCCCAGCAGCGGCGCGAAGACTGGTGATGCGTAACCGTGCGCCAAACACATTATTAAGATGTTCTTGCTCTGTGCCGTAGTTCTTGCTTTCGCCCGCAACTCGGAATCCGAGCACGTCACGATAAAAGGTGAGACTCTTTGCGGTATTCCGCACGACAATCGCGGTGTGATCGATACCGAGGAAGAGCTTGTTTGTGGGACTTTGCCATTGCGGATCACCCTTGCCTGATGGAAACCACAGCACTTCCAGTGCATGACCATCGGGGTCTTTGAAGTAAAACGCCTTGATGCCCCCGGCGTTGGGATTCCAGTCCGGTAAGCGTTGCGGCCCGGTTGAGGCGTGTTGGACTTTGTGTTGCCGTAACCATGCGTAGGCACGGTCCATATCACTGGTAATGATGGCCACATGTTGGAACCAGCGATCGTTGCTACGAGAATCGACCGGAATCGGTCGGCCTTTGGGTGCAAGGTATTCAGTTAACTCAAGGAACTCGCTGCCGAGGCGTAAGCGGACAACCCGCATGCGTAGACCGAACACCCCTTGCATCTGTTCATAGGGCGCCCCGTATACTTCCACATCAGAGACCAGCTCGAAACTGAGCACCTTGGTATAGAACTCCAACGAGCGGTCCATATCGTCTACTGTCATGCCCACTGCATCAACTGCCTCGACAAGCGGGGTCGGGGGTCGGGAGTTAGGGGCCGGGGACTGCTGGGCAGACGCAACGACCCGCCACGGGCCTGCGACGAGATACAGGAGGAGATAGAGAGAGGAGAAAAATAACTTATTCGGTTTCATATCAGTCCCTTTTTACCCATTCACCCATTCGCCCGTTCCCGCGCTCATTCTTCTCCTTTTCGCCATTTACCCATTTCGCCATTTACCCCAATCTTTTCAGAATATGATCACCCACGCGGAGCGCATTGGCCATGATAGTGAGTGCTGGGTTCACCGCGCCACTGGATGGGAAGAACGCGCCATCAACGACGTACAGGTTGTCGAGATCATGAGTTTTGCAGTGCGTGTCGAGTACTGATGTCTGCGGATCCGTGCCAAATCGCAGTGTCCCGTTTTGATGCGCGACGCCGGCGAGCGGGATGCGCCCTGGAATGTAGGCCTGCAACGGCAGCAAGTGATCATGGCAGCCGATGTCTTTGAGCATCCCCTTGAGTTTGGCTTGCAACCGTTTGTGGGCTTCTTCGTTATTCGGGGTGTACGACAGCATGATGCCGCCGTTTTTAGTGAGCGTGACGCGATTGTTAGAATCGGGCAGGTCTTCGGTGGTGACCCAGAAGGGCAAGGTATGATTAGCCATGATTTCCAGCGTCATCCCCGGCACGATCCGCGGAGCACCGGCGCGGAGGATATTGGCGTCGACATTACTGATCATCGAGATATGGCCCATCGGGTACTGCCAATCCGGTGCACCGAAGTAAAAATCGTTGAGGCCGAAGGTTTTATTGAACCGGGTTGGGTTGCGGTCGAGCGACACCGCGAGGAACATACTGTTGACATGACACATGTAGTTACGTCCGACCTGGCCCGAGCTGTTGGCCAGGCCGTGCTGGTGCTGCGCATTAGCGGAGCGCAGGAAAAGCGCTGCCGAGTTAATCGCTCCACATGAGGATACGACCAGGTTAGCCGAGTAGGTTTCCGTTGTGCCGTTGCGTTCGACGTGTACTGCCGTGACTTCACGGCCTGACGGGCTCGTTTCTAATCGCGTGACCAATGCGTCGGTGAGTAAGGTGACATTGGGATGTTCAAGGGCCGGGTCTACGCAAATGACTTGGGCGTCGGCTTTTGCGTACGTCAGGCAAGGATAGCCATCGCAGGTATTACAGCGGATACATTTACTCTTTTGTGGGTTTTGCTCATCAAGCATAATACCCACGGGCATGGAAAACGGACGATGACCCACACGGGTCATATCGTTCACCAGCTCCTGGATACGCGGCTCGTGGCTTAGCGGTGGATGCCGATACGGTGCGCTGGCTTGCGGTTCGGTCGGGTCGGTGCCACGCAACCCATGCACCTGATACAAATGCTCGGCTTGGGTGTAGTACGATTCCAGGTCTTCGTAGGTGATCGGCCACGCTGGTGAGAGACCGTCATGATGGCGGATTTCACCAAAGTCTTCCTTGCGTAAGCGGATCAACGCGGCGCCGTAGAACTTGGTATTGCCGCCGACGTAATAGTGCGCCCCGGCGTGAAACTCTTCGCCGTTCTTGTCGAACCATGGCTCTTTGATGTGATAGCGCGCCTCAACATTCACTGCGTGTGAATCCCAATTCTCTTTCTCACGGGGAATATAAGGGCCACGTTCGAGCAGCAGAATACGTTTGCCGGACGGCGCGAGTTTGTAGGCAAGGGTGCCACCGCCCGCGCCGGTGCCAATAATAATGACGTCGAAATGGTTGTCGTTAGCCATAGTTTTCTCCTGCTGACTACTGAATACTGTCCCAGTTGCAGCGAAAGATGCAACGCTTGTCATTATGATGATGTAGCTTAGCGCAAAAGACTTGGTGAATCGTGTGTTGCCGCACATACAACTCTGCGGCGAGCAGCATGCCGAGCAGCGGGGCGCTAAAGTAGATCCACAGCGCGGTCCAGACGTGCGCGGGTAACGCTGACGCGAACGTGCGTGCTGGATTCATGCTCATTCCGGAATAGGGTGCTTCCAGGCTGATGTAAGTTGCGACCATGAGTCCGGCAAAAACACCGGTGAAACGTGCCAGGTGTTTCGTATTCGATACGCGCAGGACGAGAGACATCTGGATGAAGGCGATCAGCACTTCAGCGAAAAAGGCGACGCGTACGCCATTCGTACCAGGGACGGTCACCGCGTATTGGACGGAAGGGTGGGCGACGAGTTCACCAAACACCACCGCTGACAGGATCACTCCGCCAAGCCCGCCGACAAATTGTGCGACGCTATAGAAAACGGTATCCCACCACTCGACCCGACCCAGGCGAAAGAAGGTGAGCGTGACCGAGGGATTAAAGTGTGCGCCAGAGCGTTGTCCGATCGGTGAGTAAATGATAGCGATCGCGGTCAGGCCCATGGCGAGGCCGATCAACACGCGACGCAGTACGTCGCTGGCGATGGCTTGGTGGACCGGGGAGGCAGGATGTTCAAGCAGGATGACGAACGCACAGGCCGAGAGCATGAAGAGTCCCAGCTCCGCCCCTTCCATCAGGTACTCTGGCCAATGACGACTGAGGGCATCACGCCACGACGTTCGACGTACCTCGGGAGCAAGCGAAACTTCCTGTGGTTGCGAAGCTGATACTCCGCCGGTCGACCATGTGGCCATCGGTGTTCCATCTGACAATTGCCCAGCATGCTGGGCGAATAGTTTGTCTGTCATGCCCAGTGAGATGCCGCCGTAGTACGTTGCGTTTCACCAAGCACTCACTGGTCAAAATTTATGGGGATACCTAACACGATCTATTCTTTGCTCTTTCGCGCACTTAGAGTGATAGCGTCACGCACAGTAGCAAACGGGGCATCGTCATGAAACACGACTGTTCCGTCTCGCACGGCAACGCCAAGCTGGTGCCATAGATCATTCAGGTCAACTGGAGCTGGCGTGTCTTTCATGCGCGTGTACAGTTCCATCAATACCGAGACGCCGGTTGCTTGATCGCCAATTTCGAGCGCACGAGTGAGCGTCCACTGCTCTCGCATTGATCCCTCTGCCGCGACGATGCCGACTAGGGCATCGCGCAGCCCACGTTGATTGGCCGTCCGCTTGTGAATCTCAATATCTGCCAGCAGACAAAACAACGCACCACCCCAATAGGTTCGGCCCCAGGTTGGTGTGTGGTCAAGTCCTTTATCGTCCGGGGCAGGCAATCCTTTCGGCAACCCCTCAACCAGATCTTTCCAGACTGTTTCCGCGGTGAGTTGACCGATACCCAAACGTGCCCACGGTTCAACATAAGTCGCCAGTCCTTCTTCGATCCAGTGATGTCGTTGGGGAACGCGCGGAAAGGCGAGATGCACCATTTCGTGCACCATCATCCAATCGCGCTGGAGGAACTCTTCATCAGCAGCTTCGCCTAAAGCGACTTTGATAAGAGGTTGAGGCTGGCCAAACGTGGTACCGGAGGGCGCTCCTTTTCCCCTTACCGGAGTCACAAGGATATGCAGCGTGGAGACGGGAAAATGCCCATAATACTGCACGACGGCACGGGCTGCCTCAGAAACCCACTTCAATACCCGATCCTGAGAGAGGGTAAGTTTGCCGGGAGCAATATCCACAGTAATCGCAGCGTTCGCGATGGTCAGCTGCGCGCGGGAATTCCCCACTGACAGTTCTTCAGCTGAGGCCCGGACAACAAAGAGCAGCCATCCCCGCTATTCCCCCTGTAGCCCTTTCTTGATCTTCCCAACCCCCGCCATCGGCGCG
>JAYVFX010000089.1:0-6295 GCA_043772795.1 Deltaproteobacteria bacterium | reverse complement strand
GCGGGTAGTTTCTGAGTCTTGGTGCGTCATCACTCAAGTCTCTCATGAGTGAAAACTCGTGGCTGCCCGCCTATTTATGAAATGTGTCCTGACATCAGGCGTTAGCCCCGTTTTTCCCTCCTGTCGACTCTTCCATCACTTTTAATTGTACCTAACATAACCACAAAAAAAAATAACCAAAAAAATATTTCTGATTATATGAATATTTTTACTTTTGGCTTTTTTCTTTATGTCTTCTATTCTTAACGACATGCAAAATAAGAAACTGACACCAATCAACAAGAATAATGACGCAGAACTCGCGCGAGTCGCTGAGCTCTACTACGTTGAGAACAAGCACCAGGACGAAATTGCCAAGGCACTGAAAACAACCCAAGCTGATGTTTCCAAATGTTTGCGTTTGGCGAAAGAAAGAAAAATCGTTGAGATTTCTGTTAAATCTCCTCGGGCAGAAGCATTGGACAGTCGGGTAAAGGAAGCTTTTCCGCACTTGTCGGATGTACGTATTGTTTCCCTTGCCGGGCTTGATCAGCGAAGTCCTGAAATGTTTGCAAGTAAACTTGGTCTGGAAGGGGCGCGCTTTCTGTCCGAGAAACTACGTGCTGGTGCTAGCCTAGGCGTCAGCTGCGGTCAAATGACAGCCGCGGTGATACAAGGCATACGTAAGCTCAGAGAGGAAGAAGGGGTGCGGTTCCCGGGCAATTGTAGCGTCTATCCGTTGCTCACGTTCATGATGCCGGATATTTTTCCGGTGAGCCCAATCGTCACTGCGATCAATTTGCTTCGATGGTTGCCTGAGTCCCGTGGAAAAGGGTTTCATCTTCCTACTCCAAAACAAATAGAGAGTGATGGATGCACTTTGAAAGCGTACCAACGGGATGCTGAGGTGTGTCAACTGCTTGAAGAAATAAAGACACTTGACTGGTATTTGATCGGAATTGGGTTTCTGGACTATCAAGGTAGGATGCAATCGTTTCCCGGTAGCAATACGCCTCCAACTCATGAATTTAACTCACTATGTGGTCGTTTTCATTTGCAAGATGCTCTTCGTAGCGACGGCGCGGTCGGAGAGTCGGTCTACCAACCTTTCGACAAGGATGGGAACTCTCTTATTGACCGTAAAGGTTACGAACCTCTTAAATCCATTATGTTCTTTCTTCGCTTGCAGGAGTTAGTGCAGCACGTCAAAAATAACACAGCGACGGTTGTCGCTGTTACTGGAGGAAAAGAGAAATACGAGGCGATCCTGGCAGCGCTGCGCGGACGACTTTTTAACGTGCTGATCACAGACGAAGGAACTGCTCAATTTCTCCTGGATTCTGCTGAACAATCCAAAAAGCGACCACTGACTGTACGTCAGCATAAAAAGAAGTCTGTGCGCCGTGTCTGATCGAGGTATGGTAACAATGGTGAAGGCTACTCGTTGACCGCTCACGGTTTGAGGTCCGCCGCATTCACGCAATTCGCTGGCACCTCGCCTCGCCGCACGCGGTTGATATTCTCCGCGACTTTCTTGGCGATACCTTGTAGGCTCAGGTCGGTTGCGCCGCCGACGTGTGGTGTGGCGATGACGTTATACGAAAAGATTTGATCGGTTGGATCAAACGGCTCCTGCCAGAACACATCGAGTCCCGCACCAGCGATACGTTTCTCTTTGAGGGCAGCGACAGTGGCGTTGTAATCGAGCACTGGACCGCGCGCAACGTTGATAATAAACGCGCTTGGCTTCATACACGCATACTCGGCCTGACCAATCAGGCCACGGGTTTCGTCATTCAACGGTGGAGCGACGATCACAAAATCTGCTTGCTGTAACACCGTGTGCAATGCATTGAGTGCGCCGTGAAAATCAACCGGCACATCTCCCGTCTTTGGTCCGCGTTTCGAGACCGCCAGCACTTTCATTTCAAATGCGCGTAGACGTTGAGCAAGCTCCTGGCCAATGCCACCAAAGCCGATGATTGCTGCCGTGCGTCCTTTGAGTGCACTGCCCATCGGAGTCCCTAATTTACGCTGCTGTAAGGCTTCTTGAGCCTGTGGATATTGTCGCGCCAGTGCCAACATGAAGAGTAGCGACAGTTCTGCGACTGATTCGGCGTTACCAGTCCCGGCACTAGGGACATTGGCGACGTACACTCCACGCTTGGTGGCAGCGGAAATATCTACTGTATCCAGCCCAGCGCCATACTGCTGGACGAGTCGCAAGCGTGGTGAACTGATAGCGTCAGCGGTAACCGGTGAGACGGTGGGAATCAGTACGTCAGCCTCACGCGAAGCCTCAACCACCTTCTCCGGCGTACAGCAGAGGATTTGATCCTCTGGCAGTTCACGCTGCAGAATAGCCATAATGGAATTCAACCCTTCTCGGCAAAAATAGATCTGCATAGCTTAGTCCTTTGTCCCTTGATCCTTCACGCTGGCTGACCAATAATGCGACCGCACTGCACTACCACAACAGCAGAAGGAGATACGATTATGGATTACAGCCGTTATCATTACATTAGTGTCGAACGCAAGGACAAAGTGCTCGTCGTTGCTCTCAACCGCCCTGAATCGCTGAACGCGATCAACGCTGGACTGCACACGGAGATTTCGCAGATCTTCGCCGACATCGCACAAGATAAAGAAACCGAAGCCGTGGTGCTGACGGGAAAGGGGAGGGCGTTTTGCGCTGGTGGTGACATCAAGTGGTTCCAAGATATGACCACTGCGCAACTCGATGCCCTGTTTATTGAAGCCCGGAAGATCATCATCGATATGCTTGAAGTCGAACAACCAATCATCGCGGCAGTCAACGGCCCAGCAACCGGCCTCGGTGCGACGCTTGCGTTATTCTCGGATGTGATCTTCGCAGCGGATAACGCAAAAATCGGTGATCCACATGTACGTGTTGGTGTTGTCGCCGGTGATGGTGGCGCGGTGATTTGGCCGTGGTTGGTTGGTGCTGCCCGTGCCAAAGAGTTGCTGATGACTGGGGACATTATTTCGGCGGCGGAAGCTGAACGCATTGGCTTGATCAACCACGTTGTGCCTGCGGACCAATTGATGGACAAAGCAATGGCATTGGCGACGCGCTTAGCAAACGGTCCGACCAAAGCGATCCGCTGGACGAAAGTGTCAGTCAACAAGATTCTGCGTGACACGGCAAACCTGGTGCTTGATACCTCGCTCGCGCTGGAGAAGCACTGTTTCATGACTGAGGATCACAAAGAGGCGATTCGGTCATTTGTAGAAAAACGTGAGCCGAAGTTTACCGGGCGGTAAGGAAATTAGTCACTGCTCAACCATTTTTCGTCCCGTAGGGACGGTTGATGGTAGGCAGGTCGTTTACGGCCTGTATCCGATGACCTCAGATTCATCGCGTCGCGCCGCGACGCGATGGTCGTGGTGGATGCATGTAACCGGCCTTGAAAGACCGGCCTACCTTCATACGCCGCTCTGCGGCTGGTAGTTACAACGCAATCTGCCTCTGAAGAATCCTAGAGGACAGCAACAAGACACGAGAACAGCATGCCAAAGCCTATTCACCGTCCCGCAAGTATCTCCATTGCCGCCCTGCTCATCGCCTTCTACGCTGTGGTGTTTATCGCCTGGGATCTTGTGACACCCTTCGAACGGCCATATGCCCAGGGTCCAGTCAGCGTGGTGTTGGGGATGCGAGTGTTTGGTATCCGGGCGCAATTGATGCACGCGCTTCAACTGGCCGTCGCGCTCGCGTTAGTCTACGGACTATGGACCCTGCGACAGTGGGCCTGGCATCTGACGCTGTTCGTTGCTGGCTATATGCTCCTCTCTATCACCATTTGGATGAACTTGTACCAAGACTTCTCCCGGCTCAAGTTCGCCCTCTTTTATATTCTTATTGTGAATCTTTTTCTTGCTCTGACGTTTCCCCACCGGGATAAATTTGTTTCGCGCTAGTCATTTATGCCACAATAGCGGAGGGTGTCAGTTGGTGAGGAAACGAGGGCCTTCCGTATGAGATACATTTGGTCAGTAAGTAGGGTGGGCTGAGCTAAGCGAAGCCCAACAGTCATGATGGCAGGCA
The DNA here is from genome assembly GCA_043772795.1 of Deltaproteobacteria bacterium. Classification (GTDB taxonomy): domain Bacteria; phylum Desulfobacterota; class Binatia; order Bin18; family Bin18; genus VGTJ01. The sequence continues at coordinate 2,247 of JAYVFX010000089.1, read as the reverse complement.
CAGCCCCGTCCTACGGAACCAAGAGAGGGCAACGGCGAAAAGGGCAAAAGGGGAATGCTTTTTTTCGACTCCTAGACTCCTAGACTCCTCGACTCTTAGACTCTTTTAGAAGCCCTTGCCCTGTCCGGAGAAGCGCAGTAAGCAATCCTCTGCGAAGAAGAACAGTGGAGGACACGAATATGGCCGATCAGCAAACTGCGATCAGCAGCTTTCTCGATTTTTCCGGCAAAACGGCACTTGTCACCGGCGTACTCGATGCACACTCCATCGCGTGGCCGATTGCTAAGTATCTCAATGATGGCGGGGCGCGGATTGCGCTGTCGATTCAGAGAAGAGCCGTGCGGCGGATGATGGGGAACGTTGCGAATCAACTCAATAACCCGCTCATTGTCGAATGTGATGCGAGTAGAGACGAAGAAATCGAGCGTATGTATGCTGAGGTCGGCAAAGAGTTCAAGCAGATTGATTTTCTCATTCACTCAATCGCCTATGCGCCACCGCAGTCGTTTGAGAAACGGTTCGTAGAGATTGCCCGTGCGGACTTTGCGCTGGCGCTCGACATTAGCGCATACTCACTGATAGCTTTGGTACGTGGCGCCTTGCCACTGATGAAAGATCGTGGTGGCTGTATTTTGGCGATGACCTACTTTGCGAGTGAGAAAGTCATTCCAGGCTATCAACTCATGAGTGTGGCCAAGGCCGCACTCGACAACATCATCAGGAATCTCGCGTTCGATTTGGCTCAACATCGCATTCGCGTGAACGGACTTTCGCCTGGTCCAACAGCAACGAGAGCCGGAACCAGCATTCCCGGCTTTGCCATCATGCAAGAGCACATGAAAACCTATGCGCCATTGCAGGATGAGATTCTCAACTCCGACGCTGGAAAAGCGGCACTCTTTTTATGCAGCCCTATGGCCGAGAAGATCACTGGTGAGATCATTCATATAGACGGTGGCTACAATATTCTCGGGATGACGATCACGCGTCCAACGTAAAGGAGCGGTTGGCTGCTTGGGGTAGATCACGCGCTGTGACCAAATAGCGAAAATCCAATCAGCCCCAAACGCTTGACTACGACGGTTTACCAACTGTTTTGCGGACAGATATTCCACCCGCATGCGACGCGGCTGTCTGCCTACTTGACGCCGGAGGCCGCATAAGAGTGGGAGTTAGGCGTTTTCCACTCACGACCTGATCCCGTGCCCCCTTTGAAGTCCTATGTCGCCGCGAATGAAACTCATGATGCGCCCGCGGGAAGATGGCACGTCGGACCCGGTAAAGTGTCGCCGTCGTTCCGTGCGGGTGTAGCCTTGGGCGGCCATCTTAGTGCTGAACTGGCCGCAGTACGTCCGCCCCGGATCGGTGAGGATGACCTGGGCGATGGGATTGGCATGACAAGCCAGAAAAGCAGCCAGTACTGACGGATGGTCGCGTTCATACAGCAGATCACTGCCCACCAGGAGATCGAAGCGACCCAGAGCAGGATTGGGCCCCGCCCACGGCGCATGCTGGAAGTGAATAGGCAAGAGACCGTTCAGGTCTGTATTGTAGCGCAGGAACTCTTCCGCCAACGGATGATAATCACTAGCGGTTATGTTAGCGCCGCGCTGTTGCAAGACCAGACTGCACAGGCCGATCCCGCAGCCCACCTCCAGAATACTCTTGCCGGCGATAGGAAACTGGCTCATTTCTTCCGCGAGCGCGCGCCCGGCTGGCCAGACGACGCCAAAAAAGGGCCAGGACGCTGAGGAAATCCCTGCTTGTGCGGAGAGACTGTCTGGATCCCAGAATTGCTGTCGGTCGCGGAGCGAACGGATGTGATAATCCTGTGCCCCGATTCGGTGTGTGGAGGTCTCAACCTTAATGCGAGAGAGTAGATCATCTGAGCTGCCCAATAATATCCTCCTGACTCCAACGGTTACGGACAACGAACTTCAGTGGTTTTTGTGAAAATTCAGTTCTAAGATAATCTTGCCAAAATTCCGATTCTCTTCCATATAGCGATGCGCGTCGGCAACCTGGGCCAAAGGAAAGACGCGATCGACGATCGGCTTGATCCGGCCTGACGCTAACAACGGGAGCCAGCGTTCGCGAAAACGACGGGTGATGTCGATCTTCTCTACGAGTGGGCGAGCACGGAGGACGGAACCAAAGATTTGCAACCGCTTGGCCATGATGAGTTGCAAATTGGCCTCAACTTTCACACCACCCATCAAACCCACAAGGACCAGCCGCCCGCCAATC
>JAYVFX010000088.1:0-30574 GCA_043772795.1 Deltaproteobacteria bacterium | reverse complement strand
TGGCAGTTTGGGGGTGCCTTCCCCCCAGCCCAGAACTCAATCACGGCTTATAGGGCATTCTGCGAGCTCATAAATTACCAGCTTTCGCTATCCCAACGGATTACCTTCCTCGTTGAGAATGACAATGAGAACATGCTGCGGCTAGCCATGAAAGAGGGATTTCGGATTGTTGGTGTGAGATACTTTAAGAACCGTATTTTGCTCGAGCATTTGAAGGAGAAATCTGATGCCATTCGCGAGTAAAGCCCAAGCCCGATACCTCTTTGCAAAGGAGCCTAAAGTGGCCGAAGAATTCGCAGCAGAAACGCCGAACATGGGAGAGCTCCCTACTCGGGTAAACACGCGAACTGGAACCAATCGCCAGAATGCGAACATGCTTAATGAGCGGCCGGTCAATTCGAAAAAGAAAAAGAAGTCGGCCTGGTCGTCAATGAAATTGAAAAATGAAAGCGGAGGATACTAAAGTGCTCCCATTAATTCTTGGACTCTTAGCCGGCGCGGCAAAATCTATCGGCGATGCTCAGGGTAATGCCAGCGACAAGAAACTTCAGGCAGAAACCTCGCGGTGGTCGCCTTGGACCCAAATGAAAGCGCCAGAACCCCGCAAGGCCCATACGTTGGGCACTATGCTGGGAGGTTTATCAGCCGGTTTACAACTAGGGACTGAAAATCCAAACTTTGATAAAACTGTTTTGGGCGGTATCGGGGACGTGGGTAATGCTATCGGTGGCGGAATAAATTCGGCCGGTAAGGCATTAGGGATTTGGGGTGGACTTCCTAAGACTGGTATTGCTCCGGTGACCGATGAGGCCAAAGCAGCAGCCGGTGGATCTGCGGATCTGGGTATTGATGAGGGTGGAGTGAATGCAGGATTAGCGAATTTCCCTTCTTCCTCATGGCAAAAGATTCTGCAAATGCAAAACCGTAAACCTTACGGTGAGGTGAGTTAATGCCTATTACTAAAACATTACCAGTCGCGGCGAAAAATGCCGATGATACTGCTTTGGCACTAGCTCAGTTCGCACAGTTAGGAGATGGTGAGCCTCCACCATTTAATGCCAACGAAGCATTGTCTACCCACATTACGAATGAGAACTTTCAGAACCGCTATAAAATCCACACGCCATATCGTTTATCTCCCCAGGTGCAAGCAGAGCACGATGCACGGGCCGAAAAAATGCTCGCCGATCAAGAAAATGCTCAAACAATGGCACTGACACCAGAATCATTGGAACAGGCACAGAGAGAGCCAGCGGGAGTTGATCAGGGGGTGGAAGATAAGCGAGTCGCACAGCAAGTAAAAAACATAGACTATGCGCCAAAAACTGGGGAGGAAAGAAACCCACTCAGTATCCGAGAAAGAGCATTGCAGTCTGAAGCTGCTGGACAAGGAGAAGCGGCCCAAAATTTTAGAGAGAATCCAAACGTATCATTTTCAGCTCAACTTGGTGGACATCTTCCGTATTACGAGCAACTGCGCAAATTTGCGGAGGGTGGCTATCATGGAGATCATCCGTTAGGAGGGCTCCTTAAATTCCGTGATGTAATTAACAAAGCCCAGACCGCTTTGGGAAATGAGTCCAAAGATTTTAACCAGAGCGGATTGGTTAATCTACTCAAACAATGGGGCATAAATACTGGCGATTACAAAGCCCCATTATCGGAAGCCGAGGCCGCAACAGGTCAGGTGAAACTTGAAAGCGAAATGCAAAAGGCTCTCAATGAGTTGACTGAAAAAGAAGCCAGCTTGGTTAAGGGTAAGAACGAAGGTAAATATTACAATGCACTCTTACGCCAAGATACAGCAAGAGAAGGCCAAGACATGCAAGCCTTCAGAGCCATTACGGGGGTATTTGGTCCTATCGCTAAGAAAACACAAGAAGACAATACACAGATTAAAAGCATTGAAAGTGAAGTTGATCAAAGAGATCAAGATGGAAAGATCATCACCACTATGCCGCAACTCAAAAGGGCCATCGCAAATATTGCCCGTTTGTATGGTGAAAAAGGCGTGTTGACCGATGAGGACGCTAAGCGAGCTCTCCCAACAACAATCACAAGTCTGAAAGGAGATATCACCACATTCTTTAATGGGGAAGGTGCAGCGGACCCTGTGCTTGTAGAAGGCTTGTTACAAGGGTTGTCTCGACTCAGGGAAATTAAAATGCGGGCTAATATTAGTCAAACCGCCGCCGCCGCCAATTCCATGGCGAAAGGATCTCCCCGTGCCTACTCAAAGTTTTTCGGAAAGGGAATGGGTGGAGCGAACTACGTCAACTCAATCCTGGCCAATAACGCAGCAATGGGCGGATACAATATTTCTGATGCAACATCGCACGTACCCGGTGGCTTTAATTTCCAAATAGCCAAAGAATCTGCCGCAGCTCCAAATAAAGCCATTGAAACTCCAGCACAGAAGAAAGCCAGATTACTCAATAAACATAAGTGAGATTAACCATGGCAGCAAAAAAAGCTTACCAGCAAAATCCGTTTGAGCCACGAGTTCGTGACCTTGCTGAATTGGATACAGAGCAACCGGCTCCTGCCGAAGCACCTATCGACATGACTTCTCAAACGGCTTTTGCGCCTATATCGAAGCCATCCAATCCCTATGTTGGGGCTCCGGTCAAAGAGAAGCCAGATGCCGATATCGTTGCTCTCTGGAAGCAAAAGCCAGAGGCACGAGCTGATTTAGAATCGGAATACGATTTTTCTGCAATTAAGCCGGCGGCCAGAGCCCCTGCTGGCATTCTGGAACAAATATTTGGGAGCAGCCCAAAACCGAAAGCCACGGCCGACTTTGGTGGCGATTTAGCGAGCCAAATGAATGCTGGTGACTTAACCAATTTCGCAAGCAGAGTTATCGGGGTTGCCCCTTCTTTACTTACAACGGCTGCCATGCACGCTTTCTCTCCTTCGGAGGATTTGGCACCAGGGCAATCTGGCCCTCATCAAAGACAGATTACTGTAGACGATTACCTCAAGTCAGCTAGAGGAGAACACCCGAAAGACGTTGCCGAGTTTGCCGAAGCCAGAGGGGCTTCTCCGAACGTAGCCGCAGCACTAGATTTTGGCTCAAACTTATTGGATCCGGCCCTAGTCTCTCCCATGCGAAAAATAGCTGGGGGAGTTACGAGTAAATTAGGAACCGGCATTGAGAATACGGGACGCAGAGTTTATCGATCGGTATGGCCTAAAGTTGCCCAATCCATGAAAGACTGGAGACAATACGAGTCACCTGACGTGAGCCCCAATATCATGGCTGACGTAGCTGAGCGACTCGGATTAAAAGGCTCTTGGCAAAAGATGCTAGACCAGGGCAATGCTGCGGTGGAAACCCTCTCGGAGAATGTAGTTGCTCCAATAATCAAAAAAATGAAGGGGTTTGATCCGGGATTGGCTCTTGTTACAGCCAAGAGGGAGTTTCAAAAGAGAGCAGAAGGAGTGCCGGATTATGCAGAGCCGATGCAAGAAGTCGAAGAGATTTTTAAGAGAGATATTGGAAAAACCTCGGCCCCAATCCCCGCTGATATTATCCAAAAAAGGAAACAGGCCGCATCAAAACTTGCTGCTGGGTCCGAAAGAAATCCAAGGAATATCTTTAAGTCGGGAGCAGCCACCGACTTAGAACAGCAAGCTCTAGCCAAAAAAGGCTCGATCTACCGTAAACTTTTAGAGACTGAGGCTGAGAAGCAGTTAGGAGCTAAAACGGCTAAGAAATTGACTGACGCCAACCAGGCTATGTCGGCTTTGTACGGCGGTAAAAAAGCCATGAAACAACTAGCTAAGGCTGAAGCGGGTAAGGAATTCTTGAGCCAAATGGATTGGATGCTAGGAGCCGGCCCAGTAATAACTGGCGTATTAGGAGGCGGAGCTCGTGGAGCATTGGCTGCGGCAGCCCCATTAGCCCTGAAGACTGCTGCAAGGGTTATTAACAGCCCAGTAACCAGAACCCACGCTGGGCTAGGTTTGATCAAGGGAGGAAAATTATTGCAGGAAGTTCCCTCCTCGGCATGGGAGAGATTAGGACGACTTGGAGTAGACTTAAACCCAATAGAGGAGAAATAACATGGCTTACATGCAAAAGGTAAAAGTGGCACAGGCTCGAGGACGATCACCAGAAGAAGAGGCGGAAGGGACTCCCGACGTAGTTGATAGTCCTTCTGAGGAAGTCGCTGAGGGGGAAACTGCCTCTGCCACTATGTCAGCGCCCACTCAAGCTAAACCGAAAACTTTAAAGCAGGCCGCTAAAAAGCCGGTCACTGGCGTGGAGGTAGATCCATCCAAGGCGCAAGCCCCATCCAAAATTAAAGTGCGCTCCACGGATGATTTGCGGAGTATCTACAAAAAGAAGTTTGGAAAATCCCAGGCTACGATTGCCGAGGGGGATACGGTTGAAGGGGAAGACGAGAACTATAAAAAGATTGCCAAGCAAAACGCTTAAAGAGAAACCGGAGGTCACCCCTGACCCCCGGCTCCCTGACATCACTGTTACAGCGTGGCTATAACGCCTTCTAAGGGGGATTTTGCGGGAGGAACATAACCCTCTGGCTTCTCCACTCCCTCTGGCAGAGCTCCCGCCTTGGGTAGCCCCATCACCATAAAATCCAATGCCCTCAAACATGCGCCAGAAAGCCCTGCAAACTCTAGGTTTTGCAGGTTCAATCTTTCAATTGGCAGCACAATCTTCGTGTCAAATAAGTCGGTCATTTCCTTATCGTGCTGAGCTTCGTCCTCTTTCTTGGCAAAGGTAAATGGACCATTAGGCCATCCGGCCGGTGTGCCATCAGGCCCTTTGTCGGCGTATTTACTGAGAATGAGCGTCCCCATCTGTCCCATGTTACGAAAGTGGCGCATGGTAATTTCACAGATCTGCATAAGCCTAGCGTTGACTGAGGCGGGAATGTTTTTCGCCTGGTAGATATCGGCCAAATGCTTGTCCAGATCAGGAGCCATGTTGAGATAGCGGTAGGTGAAAACTACCGGATTTTTAGCCTTTTGTTTTTCGAGATTCATTTTCCCCATTGATCCCTCCTTGTACTATCCGGGTGTGCTCCCTGAGCCACTTTGCGGATCGCAGACAATACCGCCTCTTCATTGCCCGGATGGGCGACGAACGCCATCCCACCGGCCCTGATAATACTTTGCAGCTTGTGCTTCTGTAGTGGGCTTGGCTCTTCTTCGTCCGTGGCCTTAAGCTCCACTCCAGCAAAATATCCATTAATGCACAGGAGCTTGTCAGGAGTCCCCCGTATAGCCACCTGCTGAATTGACTCATGCCAGAGCGAAGCGATTTCATCCAGCCGTTTGGAGAATTTCTCACGAAACACCGTTTCAGGTTTTCTTGCCATTAGACACCTCTCGGTAATGGATGGTTACCATTTCACCGTCAAAAATACGGACAAACTCTTTACCGCGGAGCCCTTGGATGTGGGAGTTGAGCCAGTCTACTACTGACCTAAACCCCTCCCGTTTCAACGTGCGGCTCACCCACAGTCGGTTTGACGAATGCAGACACGTCAACACCGTTTGTTCGGTTGAGGGTTTCCAAGACGACAATTTTGAAGGGGGCTTCTTTTTCTTCTTTGCCAAGGTCGAGCTCCTTAATTTCTTTCCACCAGATTTTTGTCGTAGGCTCCCACCGATACCGTCGGGCTTTGGGGAGCTCTCTTTGTTCGTAACTGGCTAACGCCCGGATTTTCACCGTAGGGGCGATTGCGTTCTGAATTACCGCGTTAATGTCATATTTTGACAGTATCTCGAACATTGTCAAAACATCGAACGCTGCACGGTGGGCAAAGGGATTTAAGAAACCATGCTCGGCCGCCAAGTGAACGAGTTTCCTAGTCACCATTTGCTCAGGGTATGGGACATCGCTCATCGTATCGATCCAGATTTTTTGTTCACCCTTCATCCACATTTCATGGCGCGTGCTCTCAGCCTTCAGCAGTGGCTTGTCGAAGTTAGTGCCATTATGAGCACAAAGCACGTCGGCTTTATCAATGAGCTTGTCCAAAATCAAAAGAGCCGCAACAGACGACATACCATTATCCATGACGTATTGCTTGGACATCCCATGAGAAAGCTCCGCCCCTGGCATCATGTCCCAGTTTTCATAGGGGGCTACGATGACATTAAAAACTTCAATGGGAGTTTTCTTCTCCCAATCAAAAAGCACCGCACCAATTTCTATGATGCGGCAATTTTGGTCGAGTAACCCCGAGGTTTCAAAATCCACCCCTAGGATTTTCAACTATCACTCCGCGCTGGTTGATCCACCACTTCACGGTTACTCCTGGCGACCTGGGCGTCACGGACTGCTTTACCAGCCCACATGTACGACTCTTCAAGATGGGTCAAAGCCAGAGCTTTAGCTCTGATGTACGCCACAGCCGAAGGGCCATCGGGAAAATACATGCCAAGTAACTTTTCAATCTCTTCAAACTTGGTCTTAAGAGTTGCCTGCTGCTCGACCCCCACATTGTCATACTGCACGTAACTAAACCGGCCTGGATGCTTTGCCATGTTGTCTCCTTATGTCGAGAGTGGGGGGTGGGTAACCATTACCTACCCCCCACCTGTCGTCATTTCGCCTCTACACGCCTAGAATGGTACCACGTCACCATCTGGCTCGCCTCGGTCCTCAGACTCATCAATCTTCACCTTCATGGTGCTGAGCGTCTGATACCAAGTGTAGGCATTTTTCATCTCTTCGGGATTAGTCTCTCTCTTCTCAGAGAGGTCAAACACGAACCAAGAATTACTGTCCTTGGATTTTTCGTGAGCTCCGAGCGTAAAGACTCTGGAGGCTGGGGGGCGGTTCTTCATCCGACACTCGGTGAAGTACGTGCTCATTTGCTTGCCAGTTTGGAAGCTGGTTTTGCGAAATGAAATCATGTGTGGCAAGCCGTCCATCATCGACGGGATGACCACAAAGTAATCCAAACAGAGTGTGCGACGGGTCAGCACCCCATTGATTAGAATTTCTCTTTGGTCACGAGCTTCCCACCCTGCATTGCCCACTGACCATTCAATACGATCTTTGAATGTCCACGTTTTTGGAGAGAGTTGCTCGTCCACAATCCAGACTTTGGCAGCTCTCATGATTGGGATTATTTCGATTGGCTTCTCAAAGGAGCCTAGGATTTTCTTGGAAAGGCTATCGACGATATCACCCGCCATAGCTTTTCTTTGTTTAACAAAATCCGATAGCCCCTGCATAAGCAGCACTCTGGGGATGATGATATCCGATGCGTCGGCTTGTTCGGCCCCCCAGCTAGTAGAGGGCAACGCGGGAAGGATTTCTTCCTTTGCCGCAAGGCTTTTGCCTTGGTTTGGCGGGATGATCGATTTATTGTTTTGTGTATTTTGTGTTTCCATTTTTCCTCTTTCCTCATTTTTTAAAACTAACGTCCTCAAACATTGTTGGTGGTTCAATTCCTGGCATGTTGTAGATTTTGTCTTCGGCCTGGGCGGCTTCGAGTCGCTCATTATAGAGCGAATTAAGTGTGCGGCTGTTGACCGTGATGAGCTGATCGAAAATCCCCTCCGTCTTAAGAAAGCCGAAAAACTGTTCGCGAGCGGTGTCATCTTTTGGAACCCTTACTGAATAAGTTTTTTTCGTGAATACATTACCGGCCTTCGACGTGTAGCGTGTCAGACCAAAGTGAGAGAGATAGGAAAGAAGCTTTCCCTTTACCAAGCGGAGCTCGTCTTGGAGCTCCTTCTCCACTTCGCCCAAATCTTTAATCTTTTCTCGAAGCTGAAAGCCCTGATTTGCGAGCTCCTCCATCATAGCCACGGTCACATTGTCGGGGACCTGGGCATCGTCTGTACCCCATGACTTATTCTCTTCGGTCATAATTTTTTCCTTAAGTTTTTTAGGAGTTCTTCGGAAATGTTCTGTTTATTTGCCAGCGAGGTCAACACAATTTCATCAATGGTATCCTTGGCCAAAATATCTATTCGCGTTATTTTTTCATGCCCAGCTTCCCGTGAACCTCCCCGATGGTTCCGGCTCTCGGCCTGGAGGTCTTGTTCGAGGGAAAAATTTCGACTGTAGAATATTGAGTAGGACGCGGCAGTGAGGTTGATGCCAATTCCTCCGGCTTGCTGATTTCCAATAAGCACGCGGTAACTAGGATCATTATTAAATAGCTCAACTGAGAGATCCTTGTCCTTAGCAGAAATGCCTCCATGAACTTCGACGTACTTGACCTTAAGCGCCTCACAGACCTTCCTTAGCTCGTGGTAATTTTGATGGAACACAGCCCATACGATCACCTTATGGCATGGGGTTAGATCTCCCAGAAGCTCCCTAACGGCGGCAATTCTTGGGGTATCTCCAAAACTTCGTTCGGTTCCACTCTCCAGCTTACAGTAGCCGGAAACAATCTGCTGAAGACGAAGAGCCCGAGTAATAGCCAGATCACCCACACAGGCATCAGAATCGAGGAACGCCACATAGTCGTCGCGCATTTCTTCGTAGAGTTTTTTTTGCGTCGGTTCAAGTTCCACCTCTATGGTTTGTCGGACTAAGGGAGGCAAATCTAGAGCCTCCTCTTTAGTCACTCGCATGGCTTTGGCAGCCACTCGTTTGTTTAATTCAAAGAGAGATCCGTCTCGAATTTGCCAATCTGGAAAGTGTCTATCCTTGGGCATCCCGGAGTTACGGTCCCAGAAATAGCGCGCCCGAAAAGCAAAGTAACTCTTCCCAAATGTAGCCCCTCTATCGAGTAGGAGAAATTGTGCGAAAAGATCCATCGGTGACTGCGGCGTAGGCGTGCCAGTAAGAATGTAGCAATGGCTCGCTTCTGCACTAAGGGCAATCGCTGCCTTAGTTCGTTTGGCAGACACGTCTTTGCATTTGTGGGACTCGTCAAAGACGATGATTTCCGGTTTCCATAGTTTGAGGGCATCAAGCAGTTCCTTATTTAAGAGGGCTTCGTAATTGGTGATCGCAATGAATTCATCCTTGGTAGTGCCAGCACTCCAAAAAAGCTCAGTCGTGTACCTGGCTTTCTTGAGCCTATCCAATCGCTTCTTGCCAGGGCCAACCAGGGGGATGATGAGGGCTGGGTTAATGTCGGAATGCATTGCAAATTCTTTTACCCAGTTGTTGACGACAATAGGTGGACAGAGGATTAGGGTTTTCTTAACTCCTATGGCTTGCTCGTATCGTTGCCGGAGTATATTGATTATGGTGCTTGTTTTACCACAATTGTGAACCACCATCTCATTAGCTACAAAATTACGATGAGGATTCTCGCAAACAACATCATAGGTCATTTCCTCACCAGCGTATGTTAGGTTCTCTACCTGACAATAAATAACATTCCCGTGTTTAAAGTTTTCATACCCGGCACAATGATGCCGAAAATGCTCCTTCGCCGGGAGTTTTTCCAAATTTGAGGCAGAATTATTGCGGTGGTTTGCGTCTTTATGGTGAATGTGAAATTTCGCTGGGTCTGTAAAGATTAAAGAATTTTGGCTGAAAGTCTTTCGCTTAAACTCCTCCACCGATAATCCATTCTGAAAGGAGTCATAAACGATCCGATGGATTTCAATCTGCCAAATCGGTTTACCACGTAAGCTTGTCCAATAAGCATATGGGTGGAATTGGCCAACTTGATTCGTGCTATATCTCGGTTTTTCTTTGCTTTTTCCAGATCCAGTTTTTTTATGCCGTACCAAAGAATCAGTGGCAACCGCATCAATGCCAATCTGTAGCTTTGAGGCTTCTATAAAGCCGCGTTGAGTTAGCACCTCATGGTTTGACGTAAGTTTAATCTGCTTACCACCGATAAGAGAGAGTTTATGGACAGGTTTAATCCCTTGTTTAAGTACGTTAATCACACGGTTGAGTCGAATGCCTTCGCCGTCCCAAGAACGGCAATAAGTGGGGATATTTAAATCAAAACCTTTTTCTCTTTCGCTTAATTCCACGCCATGAAATTTTCGAAATAGAGACTCTATTGAATAACTTCGAGATCCTTTTGCTCTATTGACTTTGATTATAGAACTGCCTGATAAACAGCCCATCTCAAAGAACAAGGCAAAGTCCTGCTGCTTTGCGGCTAACTCAATTGCTTGGCGTTGATGCGCCCATGGCTCAATGAGATATTTCATAATGTCAGGGTACAGCAGTAAAGAAGTGTAGATCGTAACGGTGGGGAATGGGGATTGGCAAATAAATAATTAGGTGTTGTCGTATCCTTTAACCCATACCGGGCAGCGCTTTAGAGTGGCAGAGTTGTTCTGCCTCGTAATACGAAGGAACTTAGCTCCGTTCCCTACCAACTGCTCATTTAGAGATAGCTCGAAGGTGTTCCCGGTCAGGGCGATAGCGCCTAACTCGATGAAAGAGCCGACGACTCCCCACTGAAGCAAATAGGCTGAGGATTTGCTGTCGCCCATATTAATATCCGCCCCTCCGAATTTAGTTACAGTGAGCGTTCTTCCGCTTGCAACCGGAGCGGTATCATTCGTATCGGTTCCCGCAGCGGCTAAAGTAGTTAGGACTTTTAGATTACGGGTGCTCATAGACTTATAGTCCCTTGAAAGTACGCTCCCATGTATTGGCTTGTCGGAGCGGTATTAATAAGAGTCATCCTCAAAACTTTAACCCCATCTCCGACTAACGGAGTGGCGTATTCGGCAATAGAATTACCAGAACAAGATAAAAGTATTTGGTTTGCCGTAGCCGGGTCCCAGATAATCACAGCAGTTTCTCCGTTAGGGGTAGGGGTATTGCCCCCCATTTCCTGAACCACTAATGAAGCCGTGTTAGCTAAAACGTAATCCTCCGATACCTGAGAGTTCGCTGGAACTAATTGATAGAACCTTCTTTCAATAGCTGAATCGGCCATTTTATTCTTCCGTATATTCCACGTTACAGTCAGCAACGGGATTGGTTATTGTAACTCCCTGAATATTCACCGAAGCCACTTGGGTTATACCCCTAAGCGTTAAGCCCTGACCGTTTCTGTTCCCGAAATCCCAAATAGCTTCGTCTTGGTTAGAGCCAGCAGTTCCGGCAAAGGATCGTTTTGCTCTTACTGCTCCTACTAAAGTTCCAAGAGTTGGGTTTGCGGTATAGCTCCTTACCGTCGCCGTTGCCGCCGCATTGGTAGAATCTAAAGGGACGTTTGCTGCCGTGGTAGATGTCCCCAATGTATTGGCCGTGCTACGAGTTAACAATGTTGCATTCATTACAATGCCGCTACCAGCGGTTGTGCTGATACTGCATCGGACTAGACTTATCTTTATCGTTTTTGTAGCACTTCCGGTAATTGTGAATATATCCGTAGCGGCAGCGGCGGGAATAAATCCAATGGCCGCAGCACTGTAGGTGGCAATAGATGCGGAGGTAGTAGAAACTGTCCAGCTTCCAGATTGCGTGGTCGGAATAGCTGACTGGTCAGCCGGCAGGACAACTCTTTGAACACCTGTGCCGGTCGTTCCACTCCCCGTGCTCACAACAACGCCGTTAATCTGACTGACGTTCACACTCTGATTCGCGACTAACGCACCGATGACGTTCGATCCAGTAGGTAAGGGACTGTTCGGCGAGACCGCTACGACCAACGATGTATCCGCCGCAACGGAAGCAGTTGATGCCGCTTTTAAAGTCCCATCCCTCGTCCCGTCTGTAAGCTTCGTAAACTGGGTCCGGTTTGTAAGAGTCGCGTCGAGAGCTAGGGCCGATGTGTTGAGGTTCGTTCCAGCATTCGCCGTTACCGTGCCTGATATTCCCCATGGAGATCCCACCTGTGATACCGGCTGAGTGGCCGGAAAATTACTTACCGCTACCGTTCCTGAAACGGGCTGAGTGGCTTGAAAGAAAGTTCCAGTTACAGGGACCGCAGTTTGATCACTGGCAAGGATTACACGTTGAGTACCAGTCCCAGAAACACCCGATCCAGTTGAGACAGCGACGCCGTTAACCTGCGTCTGATTCACCGATTGGTTCGCAGACAGGGCACCTAACACATTGGAGCCAGTCGGTAACGGTGAATTCGGCGACAGGCCGACTACCAAGGACGTATCCGCAGCAAGGGCAGCAGTAGAGGCCGCTTTGATTGACCCATCTATCGTGCCGTTTGACAGTTGTGTCTTCTGGTTTCGGTTCGTCTGATTTGCCGCAGTAGCCAACAAGCTGGTGTCTACAGTTACCGTTCCTGACACTACCCATGGGCTGGTTCCTTGGTTAGACGTTACAGTTCCGCTGACTGGTTGGGTGACCTGGAAAAAAGTTCCACTCACCGGCTGAACTACTGTGCTGCCATCGACCAAAATAGGATCAACTGCGGCGAAGGCATTGATAGACAAAAAGAGTAGAAGAAAAGTTAGTTTGATCATTCCATCCCCAGTATCACGGTAACCAAATTGGTGGCAGGACCAAGGGTAACCGATATTAACCTAGATCGAAACGCAATGGCTGGGTACAGCACAGCACCGCTAAACAATATCTGCCCATCTCCAGTCGAAGTTTTGTGCCTTAAAATCTCTGTGTAGTTAACCGTGTCTATTGTCACCTCCACCACTATTATCCAGGCCGTAGCTACTGCGGCAGTACCCTTCACTGAAATGGAGTAAGACTTGAATGCCCTAGGAAATAGAAGAGGAACCCCAGTAGCCGGAACGGTGAAGATGTCAGTTCTCCCTGTGTATGTACCGTTTGGGAAAATATTTAAAGTTTGATCACTGGCGATAACAACTGGCATTGATGCAGCCATTAGCTTCTGGCCAAGGGTGACGGCAGCTCCAGCGTTGTCTTGGAGCTGTGCTTTGACCACGCTGGTATTGTCCAAAGGACGTATGATTAGTCGCGCTGCGTTATCAAGCTGGAGGTCCCCACGCTGTCCGTTAACCAAAACCGGCAAAACCAGATTGAATTTACCACCAGCTTTGACTGGGTTTCCCACGTCAAGAGCCGCAGCCGCAGAGTTACCCTGAACCTGTAGGGGGGCTGTGAGCTTGGTGTCAATGCTGGACAGGGACAAATTCCCCACGTCCTGCTTGGCTTCGGTAGAAGCACCTATCGGAAGGGGGAACATGCCGGATACCGGGAGGGGGTTGGTTAGCTTGCCGTCAATCGAAGCCAGTGAGGCGTTGCCAGTATTTTGCTTGGCTTCGGTGGCTGCTCCGTCGGCAAGGGAATTAGCAGACGACTGAGCCACGACAACTTGTAACGGCTCTCGAAGGCGGACGGGGATAGGCCACTCAAGCTTTCGCTCAATACTTTCTAGTATCCGGCTTTGCTGCTCTTGCTCACCTACTGTGGCAATGTCTGGGGGTATCCCCTCTTGGTCACTCAATGGTTACCCCTTGAGAATTCGGATTTTTCTTAGCAAATTCTTCGCTCTTAGGTACGGAAATAGCACGAACTTCCTAGCGATTAGTTTCTCATATCTCTTACGAAGAACTTGTATCCCGTAGTTTTTAACCATTGCTTCTAAATCATCTAGGTCACTCATTTAATAACTCCGTACATTGTAACAACCAAATCACTCCCGGTGATCCCGTTTGAATTGCAAACGATATTTATTCCATTATCGGCAGTTCCGCCTGTACCTAAAGAGAATGGGTTATTAAGTGCCACTCCAGCGGTACTGTCATTGATATAGGCATTGCCAGTCAGGTTGGCTACAGGGATATCAACATATGAAACCGCTGCGGCGTCCTTAATCGAACACGTTACAACTCCAGTCCACGCTGTGCCCCCATTTACCTTAGCTCTAAACCCAGAGATGTGGGCTACCTGTCCTGTGCCAATGTCTAAGGTGTCTAGGCATACAGTTGGTGTGGCGGAACTCGCGCTAGATATTGTGCATGAACGCTGAAAGTGTGCCTCTGTGCTGCTCCCGTTTATACGCAGCCCTGGACTTATAAGATTAATTCCAGCCCCGCCGTTGTTTTGAATCTCCAAGGCACCCGTAGTGGCTCGCTGTAAAACCGAGGAGCTGACGCCAATACTAGCGTTGTTGAAAGTGTACCCAGCATCTATGTCCGTTGACGGAGAGACCAAAAAGTTTCCATCAATTAAATTTATCTCCCCGCCAGTAAACGAAAAAGAGGATGCCGTATTGAATGTTTGCCCCTCCTGGTTATTGAAGGTCATGTTTGTACCATCGAAATCCATCAACATTCCGTCCGTGGCAGTAGATCCCGATGTATTGTTGGTGAGCTGTATCGTAGAATTTCCAGCACCACCCTTTATCTGTACTTCAAAGTTTGGAGTAAAATCTGCGCTTCCAATACCGAGTGACGCCAAAGAGTTAGCCCAAGAAAATACACCAGAGCCATTATTTTTTAGAAAAGTCCCAACCCCACCCTGTGATGCTGGCCAAGAAGTGGCGACGTTGTTTATCTTGGTGATGTTTCCAGAGGTTATCTGAAAAGTAGAAGAGGGAGTAGATACTACAGTTCCAGAATTACTAACTGTAATTCCGGTCGCTCCACCTGCTCTCAAGGAAGTTGATGTTGCATCAGCGAACAATGCGCTCCCTACCCTGGTTTCATCAGAAGTGGTAGCCGTGGTTGGCTGTACGTTATTTCCAATCATTATTAGATTGGCCCCAGTAGTCGCTGTCGAACCGGCATTAGTTCCAATAAAGGTTCCGTTATTTGCCGTGGTTAAAACACCGGCATTGGCCCCCATTGCAGTTATGTTACTTGCGTTTGCATTAAAACAAGATGAAGGGCCGTAACACGAATTGTTTGAGCCGGTGGAATTTAATCTGCCTGAATTTCTGCCGTAATAGGCGTTGGGCGTCCCTGACGTATTTGAAAAGCCCGCGCTAGCTCCGCCAAAAGTGTTGTCGCTTGCAAGGTTGGCAAAACCCGCATTTACCCCGAGGGCTACAGTGAAAAAACCAGAAACATTTGCCCTGCAAGTGTTAGCCCCGAAGCAACTGTTGCCCGTTCCGGTGGTGTTGGAAAAGCCAGAGTTTACTCCACCGAAAGAATTGGTTGTGCCGGTGCTGTTTACTGTTCCTGCGTTGGCACCTAACATGGTGTTGTCAAAGCCAGCATCTACTTGACCAGCACCTTGTCCAGCAGCAAAATTATTCGTACCAACCGACCTAATAAAACTCTGACCGCCCTTCGTCACGTTACCAGTGGTGAAGTCTGGACCAGTGCTGAAAGTTTTAGCTCCTGCAAATGTTTGCGCCCCAATACCCATTAACCCCGGAGTTGCAGGCCCCGCCGTCGCCAAGCTAATTGTTACCCCAGCACCGTTAACAGCGTTTGACCCACCACTTACAGTGACTCCTGTCGTGGGGCTAGAAATTGTCCCAGGAGTAAAAGGGCTCCCTCCCACTGCTGCACCGAAAAAACCTGATGCACAGGCCACATTGGAAAGGGCTAATACAAGAGAAAATAGCAAGCAGTAAAATTTGTTCATAAGGAAAATTGTATCATGGATGAGGGGTGGGGGATGGGGGAGTCAGAAAGAGCTCTCTCTCAGCCTTCCTCCTCCTGACTAACCCCAAAAGAGTCTTCCCGTTATCCTTGCCCCATCTTCCAAATTGTTCGGCTGCTCCGGTATAATCCTGCTCCCTCAGCATTTGGAGCATGGTGCTATGTCGGAATTGCCCAAAGCCAATATTGAACACGAAGCTTACTAAAGCAGAGAATTCATTTTCATTTAAATGGACACGGACGAGCTCTTCCACCGTCCACTCCGACGCCTCAACATCGCGCCATAGGAGCCCCTCGGCTTGCTCCGGGGAGATCTCCTGCCCTGGCCCGACGTTCCTCGTATGTCCATAGCCAATCGTCCACACGGAGCCCGTGTCTTTGTACGAATGGAGCCGTAAGGATTCGAAGGACTTTATAATAGAAAGACCGGCTTGGTTTATCTTCATGTCGCCTCATTGCTAAGGGTAAGAAGTTCAAAAGATTTTCTTCTTGGCTAACTATTTTCTTATAGAGCATATGCGAATTCTAACCCCGACTTGCAAGTTTGCCTTCACCAATGTTATTTTTGCACTTCAAACGGGGGACTCAAAAATGAAACGATCGCTCTTCTTACTACCAACAACAATGCTTCTATGGGGCTGTGCGTCAAAACCTGTCATCCAGCAACTAGCACAACCGCAGGCCACAACTCCAATCATCCCGATCATGAAAAGCTTAGACACCTCCAAAATCAAAAACATGGCTGATGTGAGGGACTTGTTTGAAGCCTTCCAAATTAAAATGGTCGTCCCAAACGCCGACGATAAGGTAGCTACTGCGCGTTATGATAAAGTGAAGCAACTTCTCAAATGACCAAGGGCGAATGGCTACTAAGAAAACAAGCAGTTCAAGAGGGTTTCCAAGGACACGTTCTGGAACCCGCATTGCTCCTGAGAATCGGCCTACTCTTGAAGGACCAAGCCATGAAGAAGAGACGGGCGAAACGATTACCGAAGTCTCCGTCCGAAGACCCAACCAACGAGTAGCCTCAATCTGTCACTCTCGTAAAGACGAAGAGGGAGACGAGTGGATCTCGTGCGGCTCATGCTGCATCGGACCAATCAAACCTATCATCGGCTTTACCTGTGCCGTCTGTGACGCGGCAGTCATTTCTTTCCGACAAATTCCCTACAGTGCTGGCGGATACCTCTGAGACAATTGGTGGGTGAGATACAAAAACGTCGCTCCTAAAAATTGTGACTATCAAGAGTGGGAGCCGGTAGGCTTAGAGAGCTTTTGTATCTTCCCGCGTATGGTTTCAGAAGAGCTATCCGATAAACTCCCCGACCCATTTCAGATCGTAGATACTTTCTTTAAACTATATGTCCCAGCCGGTGAGCTCTCCCTTCGCTCTGTGCTTGTCGATCCGAAATTAATCACCTTCGTTGAAGTCCCATTCATAAAAGCCCGCATGTTTTTTATTGATAACTTCGGCGAGAAAATTGATGTCATCGAATGGATACCAGCCACCCAGGCAAACAAGAACTTAGAAGCAAGTGCATCAGAGGATATCATCGGCTCCTTCCGCCTAGCCTAATTCATGTCCTCGCATTCAGGGATGGGGGATGGACTAGGTAGTGAGTTGATAAGCTTGAAGCATTTGGTAAAACCATCGAGCTCTCCCTCTAGCCGGGCCTTCTTCACTGACTCGTGGAGCAACTCTTCTTGCACCCTCTTTAACTCCGCCCTTACAGCAGCCAGCTCAAAGCCAAGCTCGTCGAGTGTTGCCATGAGAGCCTCCAAAAAAAAAGGGTAGTACGCCGATCGGCGTACTACCCCATTATACCGTCAATTGGCTTGAAGGGTTACGAGCCCTGTACAAACTCAACCATGACGTTGAACTTGCCGGCAGTCAGCGCAAAGGCTGCAACCGTAATTGCTAAAGTACGCCCAGCAGTCAGTTTGAGCATATTGGCCACAAGCCCATCGACTTGAAGACCAGCAACCAATCCCACATAGCCGGCTAATACAGCAGCCGCTTTGATGTCGCCGACAGCCTGGCCAGAATTGACCGCAATCGTTGCTGCACCCAATGAAGTGGGTTGCGTCACCACGTCAATGAAAGTCTGGGTGATGATGGCACCAGAAGGAAGTGTGGCATTATTGCCAAAATCATCCTTCAAGGTGATGACACCAATAGCTCCCCCGCCAACAGCAAAATCATAAGTTGCACGAAGGCACCCCTTAGACTTTTGCGCAACAGCCGCCAAGCCCTCAATAGGTGAATACTGGTTGTAGTGAGTTAGCTGTGTTGCAGATACCGTGTTATCGAAAGGCATTTATCTCTCCTGTTATTGGTTCAATTGAACCTGAAAATTGTCGAGCCGTTACGATTTCTAGTCAAGACTTCTTTGGTCTCCACATTTTGTAAGAGATTCCCAGGAAGTGAGGATGCGGCCCTACCTTAATTAGTGCAGTGTGCTGAAATTTTTTTTCAAGAATTCTTACGAAATCTTTTTTTTCAACCGGGGCAATCATATTCACCCTAGACCACTGACAATACTCACTGTAAAGAAAGGCCGCATCCACAAACGGGCGGTGCTGGTTAGCTACTAGCGGGTGCTCTTTGCAGGTTAGTTGCAGGAAATCTTCCAAACCCTGGCTTGGCTCAACGACAGACAATAGTCACCTTGCCGCACTGGACGATGACATGAGTGAGAATACCCCCAGTAGTCCAATGAGGCGTCACCGTCACGATGACTTCCCCTGGCCCACAATCTATTTTTTCCAGAGAGCCGAGGTTAAGCTCCTTGGTGTTTGTGGTTTTGGATACACAGGAGTTAGGACTGGGGGGTGGGGTGTCGGCTCCACAGCCGGAGAGCAAAAACAGAATAGGGATCAGGTATTTCATTTTACTTCCTTTAGTGGAAACATTTCCACATTAGCAATATCAGTCAATAACTTTACCGTTTGAAACTTTTGAACGAGAGAGCACGAGTACGCACTACTAACCATGCCGTCTTCATGAAAAGTGTAGACGATAAAGCCTCTCAGGCTTTTCTTATTCAGGTTTTCATTCGCTACGGCTAGGGCATGTTCTATGGTCATTTCTTGTACGTCCTTGGTTTAAATTCAGATTTGCGGGTTTGCGAATATTCAATTAACTTACGAACCGCAAAGATAACTTCACGGTGTAGTTCTCGGTCAGTAAGAACCACCTTCCCTCTGATAAACAGAGTTCCGTCCTCACAGAGAGTTAAAATTCCATTCTTGCCAAGGGCCAGAGTGTTTTGAGAGGTAGTCTCATAAAGGCCAGCCCCCCCCACCGATCATTATACTGTCACTAACGCTGCTGGTTCCTTTTGAATGCTTAGTACAGTCAGGGAGCGGCTCAGATAATTTTACGTTGTCGTGCCCGATCTTGTTATGAGACAGCGGTGGGTGGTTGTATGAGTAGATTAGACCTGTAATAATCCCAGCTAAAAGTAACGAAAATAACGCTATTAAGAATTTCATTTGTCCTCTTTTGGATAAATTTTCCGCATGGGGAAAAAGAGATGACCAGCCACAAGTCCACAGACAAACACAACTACGGGCGCCTGCGGTCCGATTATAGATACAACGTAGGAAGATATTGACCCATTCACCCCTCCTAACACAACCATCCCCAAATCAGTTATGCCTGCGGCTATGCATAGGATAAAAATAAAAAGGCCAACCTTGTTCATTTCGTATTTCATTTATTCCCCAACGTCTGTGCGCCGCCGTACCAGCTATTAATCGGATAAGGGCAAGTACACCTTTTCTGATACCCCTCTTCCCACAGAACCTTAAACGCCTCTTTAGCGTCTTTAAATTCATAGACCCATTTAGGTTTGTCTTCCCAAGCGGTTCCAGTTCGCATGGTGACGGCAGCAAGAGTTTGGCCATTCTCTCCAAGTACAACATGCTTTTTTATTTCTTCTTCTATCGTTAGCTGTGGACCTGGTGTTCCTATGTAAAGTGTAGACGCTAGTAATAGTGCGATCATTCTTTTACTCCTAATATTCCTGAGATTTGTTTTAAAGTTTCACACGGATAACACGTTCCCTTGTACTTGGTTTTACAATCACAACCCAAATCGTAAATCATTGCTGTGGCCAATCGAATTGCCTCAATCAGCTTGGGCATTGTTTCCTTGCCTTCAAGGTAGACGATGGCGTCTGTGCGGTTAGTGAACTCAACCTGGCCTAAGGTTTTTGGTGAACACAGTTTCGCCTTCTCGTTAAGGAATTTGGTTAGTGGGGTCATGGCATATCCTCTGTGATCATCGTAGTAAAAACCTTGCCACACCTACCATGACAAAAACGCTACCCACCATAAACGCTTCATCGAGATGCACTGAGCTAGGAGCTATAAGGCACCGGATACAAATTATAAGTCCTTCAAGAATCATTCCCCCACCCCTAATATTTCTGAAATTTGTTTTAAAAGGAATTTGGTTAGTGGGGTCATGGCATATCCTCCCCTAGAGCACTCGCATTTGCATGTAACTGTGGACGGGCCGCAGATATGGATTTGAACTTCGTCAGGCATTACTCATCCAATCATCTTAGTGAGTTCTTCTTTTATTAGTGACTCGATGGACATAATTTTAGCAATCAAGTCACCAGTAAATGGAATCTCCTTTGACGCATAACCTTCATTAAAACCCTGAGTAGCTATCTCTTTTTCCCCCATCACCACAGCGAAGTGACCGCAAAGCCTGGGGAGTTTTGTTTTATCATCTTGAATAACTTTCCAATCCTTTAGACTAAATTGAACTTCCATTTTATAAATCCACTGACTTAATGGCTGGTAGTTGTATGTCTCTTAATGTTTTTTTACACTCAGCAATATGAGCGAACAGTTCCACTATTTCCTGATTTGCCTTTAAAATTTCTTCAACCAGGACTTGCACCTTTCTTTCGACGCCATGAAGTTCTTGCTCATTAATTTTATCTATCGACTTTTTGATTAGGTTACTTACTTCCACATTTTTCTCCTTTTATAGTTTCTATCTGAATTAAAAATGCTTTGTGTGTGTCATATTCCGTTTTGTGTTTAGTCCAAAAGTCTTTAGGATCTCCACCATCCCCATAAACCCTTACCCCATCTTTCAAAGCCTCTGCTAGCAGGTCGTTTAGCTGCCCAGTTAGAAAGTTCACGCAGTAATTTACTTGATCGACACTGAATGAAAGCCCATCCCTCACTAAGTAATCGCAAACGATTTTCTCTATTTCCGCAGCTTGGAATTTAAAGTCTTTGGTCATCAACCCACACCGTAACCGTCACCGGAACCGGAACCGTAACCGGAACCGTCACGGATGTTCTCCCAGAAGTAATGTCATCGGTCTGTCTCCTGAT
Source organism: Deltaproteobacteria bacterium (assembly GCA_043772795.1). Taxonomy (GTDB): domain Bacteria; phylum Desulfobacterota; class Binatia; order Bin18; family Bin18; genus VGTJ01. Next base: position 9,784 of record JAYVFX010000088.1, on the reverse strand, counting down.
TTTGAACAATTTTTTAAATGCTGAACCATGCTTTCAATTAAAACGTACTTACCAATAGGGCAAATGATGGCTATTAAATCGTCTTTTTGTCGTAGTGGCTCTACCGGATCCACCGCCCAAGTGTTGCCCTTCTTTCGTCTGGCCGTTTTGATTTCAACACTGAGAGGCCGTCCTTTTTTCTTTACCCACATATCCGGTCCATTCGCGTTAGCGATTCCGCTATAATAGATTATTTCAAAACCAAGCCGCTCAAAAGCCTCGGTTAATACCGTTAATTCAGACATATCGATCCATTTACTTTTCCTCCTGTTTAAATTTCTTTTCCTCAAACCCAAGCGCCTTAGCTAATTCAACAAACTCAACATGGTCCGCCTCCTCATCTAATTGCCCACGAGTAACAGTGACGATGTCGGGAAGAACCTCTTGGAATTGAATTTGAATGCCTTCAGCAGGTATCTTTGCACCCGCATGGCTTTCACAGTTTTGAACTCTCCATGCCCCGTGGATGTCGCGACAAGCCGTAAGGTAAATCGGCGTCCTTTTCTCAACAACTGGCTTAACTTTTTTACGAAGTATTCTAAGCTGGCAGGGATGAAAGGGAGAATCGTCATGGTTAGAATAAAATCCATCCTCAATAACATGGATTGAGTTCTCCCCGCTTACCGCATCAATCTTACCCCTAAAATCCTTCCGCCCACCACGCTTGACTATGACCCTCATTCCGACTTGTAAATGTTTCATCGTCCCGACTTCCACTCGTAGTAATCCTTAATGTTCCTCACGTACCCCATGACCGACATAGTAAGATCCGTGTTGGACTTGTGATCGGCATACAGCCCTAATTGAATTAGCCGCTCCACAAGATCCCTTGCCGGCAGATGCAGGGACTCTGGATGATCCATAAGCCATATGACAATCTTAATATTTCTATTCGATGTCCATACCCGGTCTATCATTGAACTCACTCCCTGCCCCACCCACCAAACTTATTAAATCCCTTCGCCCTCGAATTAGCGGCGGTCACGAGGCACCCACACGAATTTGTCTTACCGCGCCTAAGCCCTGGCCACGACACAAGTTTGATAGCCCCACAGTCACAGTGACACAGAAACTGCCTCACCTCCCCGATCCGCTCCTTCTCCTCAACTATCTTGAGCTTGCCGTATCTTTCTTTGGGTTGTTCAGGCGGTGGTCTATTCATGACCGCCTCGCCTGAAGTGAAATCCTCCGGCAATCTGCGGCACCAAATTGTGGGGACACATTAAAAAACGTCCCTTTTACCATCCGACTCTTCATGCAGCCACATGACTTAGTGTGGCCGTGTAGCAGATTAGACTTTTGCACCACCTTTATAGCGCCGCACTCACACTGGCACCGATAGTAGATTTTCTTCTTGAGCGTTTCGTCCTGAGCCAGAACGGTTAGATAGGAAAATTTCTCACCAATCACAAAGCCCCCCCTTGTTATTTAGTTTTCTGAATCATCAAAAAGAAAAGTGAGGGAGTCAACAAAAAAAAGGCCGGGAGTTTGTCTGCCTCCCGGCCCTTTGGATCACAACAGACGTGAAGAGCTCGGAGGGCTTCATGCACGCTGTTTTTACTGCCCGCTTTTAGTATCTAAGGGAGAGGGTTTTTGCAACCAGTTTTCTTTAAATGTTTTTGAAAGAGTGAGGGCTGGGGGGTGGAGGGTGGCGTTGGCCGCCCAAGCATCATAGAGAGAGGTGTCCCCCGACACCTCCCCCTTTCGCATAGCTCCCCCCATCCAGAACCAGTCCCAATCTATGGGTGCGCTCTGGTACTGCTCAGGCTCTTCCCGGCCCTCCTCCTCCGGCACCTCGCTGTATGCCCATCCAAGACAGCAACACAGCACCATGAGCCAGAAGAAGCGGTGAGCCATGGTTTTATTTTATGCGACGGTTTTTTGCGGCGGGTAGTTTTTTTAGGGAGAGATCGGTATGGAGCGATGCGTTATATGGATGGAAGTAGGGAAACCAGTGGACGCTGTAGCGGGCCGGGCCTGGGGAGTTGGCCTTGAGCCAGGTTACTTTCACACACGGGTACCCTTCAAGAGTGTCAGCCTCCATCGACAGGATGAGGAATGGGGGGTGGGGGAGCCGCATGGGGGGAGCCATGGGGTGATTATAGCGGAGTGGGGGCTACCCAGGAACATCCCGCTCCGAAGCCCGGCGCTGTACTTCCTCAATTCTCTGTATGGCTTGATTGCAGTCAAAGTGAAAAACGTCAGAACCAGGTTCCCATGTGTTGAAGCATTCGGAACAGATCGACAGAGGCGGTCGGTAATTAGGGTCGTAACTGTCTATTATCTGTCCGTCCAACGCCTCGCAGAGCACAGAAAACTTATCCGAGCTCAAATCATTGTCCACTCTCCGTCGTCTGACTTGAGCCATTCGAACTTCGAGGGGCACCTTAAGTGATTGTTTTAGGATGTTCATAGGGGGAATTTATGGGTGGGGGATGGGGGGTGTCAAGGGCTCAAGAAAGCCAGGGTTTTGTAACCGTGTAACTGTAACTGACGTTCTGAAGGGAGTTAGAGACAAATACTAAAAAGGCCAAGTAGATATTTACTTATTAATAGAAATTACGGTTACACAGTTACAAAAAATATAAATATATATTATTACTACTGTATTCCTGTAACCGACGTTTTGTAACCGTAGTGTAACTGATGGGTGCCCGCAGTGCGTCATAGAAAAAGAGGGCAAAATTACGCAACGCACCGAGTCAGAATTCTGTAACCGTGATTTTTAGAAGGGTTCGGTAGACTCTTTTGGCTTGGCTGAATATCCAGACTTGACGCGCAGTCCCACCCAGCATTTTGTCACTTCAGAACCCGACTGTGAACGACTGGCTTTTTGAGTGACATGGGCGTTGATTGGAATTCTCTTTATCTCTTGTTTAAGTCTTTTCGTGAAGGTTTCTCGGCGAGGTTTTTCTTGTGAATTGATGCGTTGCAAGAACCATCGGAAAGCGTCGAAGACTTCGTGGGTGGGGATAAGGACTGTGTGGTCTTCTTCTTTTATGAGCGCCTCTTGGACGAACTGCCGGATGGAGTTGCATTCCAGCATATGCTCTTCGGCTTCGGCTGCCATGTTAGCTGGGACCGAGAAGCCATTATTGGCTACAACGCGGCCCAGTCCGGCCAGGGCTAGATTGAATATTCCGCTGAGCTCTCCCGATTTTTGCCAAAAATCAGGCATAATGAGCCGTTTATCTTGACGCAGTGAATCTATTTGTTTTTTGAAGTTGAAAAGAATCATTCGCCTGGCTACTCCCTCAGTGGTGTCACTGATTTTGGGAGCTTCATTGCAGAGGATGGTGAGGAAAGCAGTGGGACGGGCGGTGATGGGCTCTTTGAATTTGCGATCAAAGGTCATTTCTTCGCGGGTAACGAATTGCTTGAGCATCCCCTCGTTGAACTTATCCACCCTGTTTTGGTCAGCAACAATATTGGCGAGCTTGCCGTAAGTTGAGTGGAGCATAAATCCACCGGAACTAAAACTCTCTAGGCCGATGGTAGAGATGTTCTCCCTACCCAGAATTGAGATAAGAATATTGGCTAATACGGACTTTCCGTTGCGTCCTTCTCCCTGAAGTACGAAGAAGTGTTCTAGCGCGAAAGGTTGATAAAGGTGGGCTCCCATGATTTCTTCCCACAGGTCTTTTTCTTGTTGATTGGAAAAGATATCGTCAGCGATTTTTTCGTATAGTACAGGGCGAGCGTTTGGATCGTAGGAGAACGGGAGGGAATAGTGACAGAAGAAGTTAGGAGAGTGAGGCAGGAGCTCTACCTTCCCTCCGGTGGCAAATTTCCGCATGTCGATAAGGCCGTTCTGGACAGGGATGAGGTACTTGCATTCTCTTATTTTCTTTCCTTCAACCCATAGCGGCATCTCGTAATTTCCGTCAACGATAACTGGGTGCCCTTTGATAAGGCTTATCATCTCGTTAATTTTCTTTGCGTTGCCACAAAATTCAGGGCGATGGATTTGTTTGAACCACTGATTGATTTCTGATTTTATTTCGTCGTCGTTTTTGCTGCCAAATCTTTGATATTTTTTGCCCGTGTATCGGTAGAAGTCTTCTTTGTAGTAGCGAAGGCGGGTTTGATTGCCGAAGTGATATTTTTGAGCTGCGAGGAAGCTGTCTGAGAGTGCTAGTGGAATTGGTTTTTCTGGGAGCTCTGGGGTTTCTACTTGGTTAGACTCAATTTGCTCCAAAATTTGCAGGCGGACTTCATTTAGCCCAGACAGGACGTGGAGATCGTTGAAATCAGTGGGTTTGGTTTTGGTGTCTATGAATATAGGACTAACAACCTGAGCGAAAACCTCTTTGGCGGCTTTCAGTGCGTCGATTTTCCCTCGGTTTTCTTTTCCGTAACAGTCGTCATCGGCACAAATGATAATTTGACAGTTTGGGAATTTTTCGCGGATTACCTGAGCTACTGGTTTTAGCCCGCCGGCGTCAACTGCACAAACGACGGGTAATAGCGTGGCTTCGTGGATACTGGCAGCAGTGGAAAACCCTTCGGCGATGAGAATAATGGAGAGATCTCTATTGTTGGGCTGATTGATGAGATGAAAATTCCCTTTTTTCTTGCCGTCTTTACGGAGTAACTTTAATCCATTTGGCTTGATGCGTTGGAATGTCCAAGGCTGACCGTTGATGTCTCGGAGGACCACTATCAAGTCATCCCCATCCACCAGAGCTCCATGGAGAGAGGAGATCTGTTTTTTTATGAGATATGCTGGCAAGCGATCAGTTGCAAAGCTCTTCACTTCTTCTTTAGCAATGAGTGCAACCTCTTTATGACGCGCATCAGTTTCAGCCTGGTTGATTTTGGCCCGTTCGATAATAATTTCTTTAATCTCTCGCTCTTCATCTTGGCTCCATGCGGTGCCCATCCCGCTGAACCAATCGTAGACTTCGCCGGTCACCCAATCCCCAACGTGCGCTCCGATGAATGCTTTACCTGATTTGGTTAGCCCGTTGTCGAAGGCTTTGATAAAACAGTCTTTATCTGAGGTTTTCCCGTCTCGGTTCCAACGGACGAATTTACCGAACTGAATTTCTGGGACATTGTGAAAACCTTTTCCTGCGAGAAATTGCAACAACTCTTCCAAGAAGCCTCCGGGCATTGGTACTGCTTTGGTTTTAATTGTTGTCAGGAGGCCAAAAATCTTCTTGCGCAGCGATCCAACGCCGCATAAGGTAGGTCTGACAAATAGGGAAATTAATACTACCGACCGTTAGAAAGCGCCGTCAAAGCCTTTTTAGCGGTCGGTGTATTTTAGGGGTATCATAGTTGGATAGGAGAAAATGAAATGAAAAAACTTATCCTTATCGCTTTGGTAGTATCCAATTTTGCTTTTGCCGCGTTAAACAAGAAAGTCACTGCGACTGGTGGTAGTCCGATCACGACAACCTACAACACCGGCTCACAGTCCCTGGTGCTGACTGGCCTGACTGGCTCTATTAGGCATGTATCGGTTTTCAATGCGACCTCTGACGTTATTGCTTTTACGGTAGGGCACCCAAGCCCGGCCTTCGCTCCGGCCAACGACGTAGACGACACTTACCTTGTGCCAAATACTGGCTTTGTATTGGACGACATTGGGACAGCCGCCCAGGTTTTTCTGCGAAGTGATTCGGGAGCCAGCATTACTTCAGGTAAGGTTTACCTAAAGGCTTGGTAATGCGGTGCCACGTTGGCTCCCCGTATCTGACTATTGGCTTGGTTTCGAGACTTCCAAAAACTACTTCATCCCACCGTTCTGGTTCATCGGTATAGTGCTCGATGAATTTAATGTTATAGGGTTTGAGTTCACGTCTCTTGAGCATTTCAATAAAGAATCTGGTGGCAAGGAGCTCACAGTCATTGGTGATGCTCAATCCAGGATTGCCAGCGACTTCAGTAAAGACGACAGCAACCTTGTCATTGGGAATGTGTAGGATTTCAAAGAAGCAAAAAGCAACTCGCCCATTGCTGTCTCTCCATGAGAATTTCATTTGCCCTCCATATTATCTACTACCCGATCCAAGGTATTAGCCACGACCCCTAGTAAACGGAATAGGCTTTCATTGATCTGTTTTTGTCTCTTGCATTGAACAAAAACGAAGATATTTTGCAGCAGCAAAGCACTAGCGAATATGAGATTTAATTCGAGCTGGCTCATTTTCTCTCCCTTGGTTTGTTAATAAATTTGACGAGCGCCTGAGCTACATCGGATTCGGGATAGATTCTGTTTTTTATTTCCAAGCCATTCTCAGTGGTGAGAATGAACATCGTAAATCCTTCTTCAGAGTCATCCAGTGTCACATAGACACTATCGCCTAAGTATTGTTTTTCCATTTGAAGTCTCCTTTGTTAAGCGGTCTTCGATTTTCCTCTTTTTGTCCTCTGCGTCTGATTTGTGGGCCGAACATATTGGTCACATAGGAACCGATAGTATTCGTGGTTACTCCGAAACGAGCGGCGATCTCGGAATAGCTCAAAGCCTCATTGGCATACAAGTCAAGAATGATCTTGATTTGTCGCTCGGTTAATTTCCTAGGGACGATTTTTCTTTTCATTCTTCCTCCAATTTATTAAGAGCGGCCCTCACTCGGAAGCGATTGATTGAGAGGTATTCAATGAGATCGCCGCCGTGAACATCCTCTTCATCGTTTTCCAAGCCAGGAAAATTACTAAACAAGTCTTTCCATTCTTCGATCAGAATTTTAATTGCTATCTCTTTGTCAAATAATTTCAGTTTCATTTTTCCTCCGTGAGAAAGGGCGGCCAGCACCATGCCAGCCGCCCCGTTTGTCTCAGCCTATTTGCGCACTACCTTGGTTGGCTTGCCGCTGAATACTCGCGTCACTTTCTCAGCGATGCTTTCTTTCTTCGGCTTTTGCTCTTTCGCTTTTGCTTTTGCTGCCGTAGTTCTTTTTCTTTTGGGACTTTCAATCACCGCTACAGGGAACAGTGTTCCTTGGAACGGATCGGTGTTGACCGGATTTTCTGCTACCACTACTTCCGGTTTGATTGTCTGTACGGTGACAGGTTGATCCTGTGCCTCTACCACGGTCACATCGGCCTGCTCAGTGGCAGCGGCTTCGGTCCCTGTGCCCTCTGCCATTTCGGAGAGGCCCATGACATAGTTGCAGGCTCTTTGAGCTGCACCAGCCGCTTGGATAAGCATTCTAGGGTCATTTTTGAGCGCCTTTAGCCAGCCTTTGATATAGGCTGCTTGGTTCTTGATCACGGGCTCACTGATTCCTGACTGAGCACAGAGGAATGCCGCTCCTAGTTCAGCGATCAATTCTTCTTTGCTGTATTCAGGGGTGCCGAACGAATTTCGTCCCATGACTGAGGCTCTACTCAATCGGTCACTGTGTCCGGTTGAGTGAGCTAACTCATGAAACAACGAAGCGTAGAATTCCTTCGTGTCAGCGAACGTGTCCATTTTCGGCATGATCACAGTGTCGGTCGTTGGGCTGTAAGCAGCACCATTCCCGAGTGTCATCTTTGGCCGGTTTGGCATGTTCATCACGAGATTCTCAGCCGCTTCGATTGACTGGACTTCATGGACAGTGGCTTGTGGATACAATTCACTCTCCGAGAACTTCAGTCCTTCGATATGTTCGACATTGAAGACACGATAGTAGCGAAGAAAGGGGACTTTCTTCACTTCACCAGTCTTCTTATCGGTGATATCGAGCCAGTTCCAATACACGATAGGTACTGAGTTACCTTTGGCATCGTCTTTCAGCGAACCACCCAGCTCTACGAGCTGACGATAAGTCAAGAAATACGGTGACCGATAACCGAGCGTGGAAGTGAGTAGCATATTGATGCCCTTATAAGTCGTCTTGGAATGGAAATTCTGTGGTGACAGAATTTTGTTCCAAGGCGCTCTCCAGGGAATCACGCTCTCATTCTCCAACAGATTAACTATCCTGTCGGTTATGTATTGATAGATGGCTGTAACGCCGTGTACTTTTTTCTTTTTCGACATTTGGTACTCCTAACTTCACCCGAACCATATGGTTCAAGGTTTTCTATCTCTCGGATAGAAACTATCCAGCGAACGAGTACTGTTTTCGCTGGTAAAACTTTGGGCCGGTATTTCGCTCCGGCCATGGCGCTACTCTTCGTTGGTTATGACTGCGAAGACTTTCTTGAGCTGTATTCTGAGCCCATAGTGGGCGCTGATCTCGTTCACTGTATTTACGAAGTCTCGCTCCTCGACGTGCCGATAGACTTCGAGGGTGATTGGATGATTGATCGGACTTCTTTCGATGACTGTGATCTTCCTCATTCTTCCTCCAGATAAGGCATGGCCTGGACCATGGCGGTTACGATTTGTCGCTCAGTGATATGACAGCCATATCTCTGAGAGCATTCTTCGGCTAAGTCAGTGACCTCTCCGATTCGGCAGAATTCAATTCGATCTCTGTGGTGGCTCAGCAACAATCCAACCAAGTCAGGAGTTACCTGACTGGGCAGAGCTATTGCTGGGCTCAATTTTGGCATTCCCATGTTATGCCGCTCTCTCGTCGCGGATTTCGACTTCGAAACCAGCCTCGATCAAGACGTTCTTCAACTCAACAGCCTCAGCGGTAGGCATCCCTGGTATTTCGACCAAGGCGATTCCACTCGTGAGACAAATCACGGTACTCATATTTCTCCTTTGTTATCCCCATGCTCATCAGTGTCGGACTTGGGGTATACCGACAGACCACAGTCGAGTTGAGGGGGATCTTCCGATCCCCCCTCTCTCGTAGTTCTCGCTTAGTTAGCTTTGAAGAGATTGGAGATCCCTGACACATTTGCCGAGAGGATGTTCCATTTCGCTTCAGAGATATACAAAGGCTTGAATGCGCCTTTGAGAACGACACATTTCGTACCGTTCACATTCTCGAAACTAAGAGTAGTTTCGATTTTGGATTCAGGTTTCGCTTTTGCCTTGGGTTGAGCATTCTTCAACCGAGTGTTCTCAGCTCGGAGTTGTTCTAACTCCAGTTGAGCGGCACTCAGAGTAGGACGCACTGAACCCTCAGCGGTACGGATGACAGTCTTAATTGGTGTGGCTTCGGGGGAAGTTGCGCCAACGAAGAGAGTTTGAACACGACTGACCATTGACTTAGACATAGAGACTCCGTTTGTTACTTAGCTATTCATCGTCGGACTTGTAACGTGACCACGACCGTGATCACACCGACGGACCTAATAGGCCATCTGGTTCAACACGCGTCTTCGCCATACTCCGTCCGTCCAGGGCGGAATACTGTGCCTCGTCTTGAGGCGGCTCTGCTATGCCGACGGGTCACTGGTACTCGGAGCGTTACCGCTATGGGAATACCGTGCCCTAAGATCAGCGGCGCACACCGTATCGGTGTCGTTGGCAGCCCATGCTGCCACCGCTGGCCACCGCTAGTTGCGGCGACAAAATTCTTAAATGCAACGTGATGCCAACGCGGCAGTAACCAGAAATCAGGTAGTTAGCGGTGTATTCACACAGAATGCGACTGACAATTGCCGTCACTAGGTGACAAATTTTGTCAACTTATATTTTTTATAAAGAACGCGCGAAGCAAGGGAGAATCCGCCGAGAGCATTGGGTACCGTGAGAGAGGGAGGGTAAAGTGGGGCATAATGCCCCAAGTCATGGTGCGTCATGTTATCGTTATGGTGCAAATTATTTGCATTTAGGGGATTTCGAAATAACTTATTCAATCAATTCAGATACTTGTCATCGACTGTCGCATAAGTGTCATTATGT
>JAYVFX010000087.1:0-3691 GCA_043772795.1 Deltaproteobacteria bacterium | reverse complement strand
AAACAGGCTAAGGCGGCGCGGGCGGTACCGACTGACTATCGCATTGCCTTGACTGGTACGCCGGTGGAGAACAACGGTGGTGACCTGTGGTCGATTATGGAGTTTCTCAACACCGGCTTTTTAGGCACACAGAGTGAGTTCAAACGTTCCTTCTTCATTCCCATTCAGGCGAATCGCGATCCACAAGCGATGGAGCGACTCAAACGGCTGACCGGGCCGTTCCTCCTGCGACGACTCAAGACTGACAAGAGCATCATCTCAGACCTGCCCGAGAAGATGGAGATGAAAGTCTTCTGTACCCTGACCAAAGAGCAGGCATCGCTTTATGCTGCGGTGGTGCAAGAAGCGGTTCCAGAACTCACTCAAGCGCAAGGCATTCAACGTCGAGGGATTATTCTGGGAACATTGTCGAAACTTAAGCAGGTGTGTAATCATCCGACGCAATTCTTGGGCGACAACTCCGCGCTGCCCGGGCGCTCAGGCAAACTCGCGCGTCTGACCGAAATGCTAGAGGAGATTATCACCGTGGGTGATCGCGCACTGATCTTCTCGCAATTTGCCGAGATGGGCGGACTGCTGCGACATCACTTGCAAGAGACATTCGGTCGAGAGGTCCTGTTCCTGCATGGTGGGACGCCAAAAGTGCAGCGGGACCGGATGGTCGAGCGCTTCCAAGCCGAGGGCGATGGTCCACCGATCTTTATCCTGTCACTGAAAGCTGGTGGTACGGGCTTGAACCTTACCCGTGCGAATCATGTTTTTCATTTCGACCGCTGGTGGAATCCGGCGGTGGAAAATCAGGCCACCGACCGCGCCTTTCGTATTGGCCAGACGAAGAATGTGCAGGTCCACAAGTTCCTTTGCGTTGGGACCCTCGAAGAGAAAATCGACGAGATGATTGAACGGAAGAAAGAAGTGGCTGAGCAGGTGGTCGGAGCAGGGGAAGGATGGTTAACCGAACTGTCAACCGCGGACCTGAAAGAGCTTTTTATCCTGAGGAAAGAAGCGGTTGGGGAATGAGGCAGAGAGCTGAGATAGAATTTTACTCACGGGCATAAATGCCCGTGCTACACAACAACGCCGGATGAAATCCGGCTTAAAGCCCCATTTATGGGGCGCAGTTACTGTAGCACGGCGATTCATCGCCGTGTTTGAAAAACTTGTTTCGATGACCCGATCACCCGATGACTCAATGTCGCCATTGCTCAATGGCCCGATGCCGCACTTCCCTCCGACTTCCCCCAAATCTTCTCCAACACCGCATCCCGACCACAATTGTGGCGATAGAATTTGTAACGGATTGGATTCTTTTGATAGTAATCCTGGTGGTAGTCCTCGGCTGGATAAAACTCGCTAGCCGAGACAATCTCTGTCACAATTGGTTGGGGGAGGCGACCCGATTTTTCTAATTCCTGTTTCGATGCCTCGGCCAAGCGTTTTTGTTCCTCGTTGTGATAGAAGATCGCCGTACGATACTGTGAGCCGTGATCACAGAACTGCGCGTTAGGCGTGAGCGGATCAATGTTATGCCAGAACACGTCGAGAAGTTTGGCGTAACTCACTTTGGCCGGATCGTAGACCACCTGTACGGATTCCGCGTGACCAGTCCCACCAGCAGATACTTCCTGATACGTCGGATTCTTCTGGTGACCGCCGGTATAACCAGAGGTCGTGGAGACCACACCGTCTAGTTTGTCATATGGCGGTTCCATGCACCAGAAACATCCTCCAGCGAAGGTTGCGGTTGCCAGAAATTTATCACCAGTTGTTTTCTTCTCCTCCTCCTTTCCCGCATATGCGACGATGAGAAATCCCAAGAAAGACAACACCAACGCGATCTTTAGCCACATTTTCATGTTCATGTCCTCAGTGTCGGAAGCGGCTCACCCTCTGGAATAAAATTCAGCGCCACACCATTATTGCACCAGCGTTGCCCGGTTGGGGGCGGACCATCGTTGAACACATGGCCTTGGTGACCACCACAGCGGGCACAATGATACTCCGTACGGGGGTAGATGAGCTTGTAGTCTGTCTTCTTCTCTATGTGATCTGGGATTGGCTGAAAGAAGCTTGGCCACCCAGTCCCACTGTCGAACTTGGCCTTGGACTCAAACAGCGGCAAGTAACACGCCACACACACGAACGTTCCCACTCGTTTTTCGTCGTTTAGTGAGCTCGATCTTGGCCTTTCCGTGTCCTCCTCGAAAAGCACGGCATAGGCCTGCGGAGGAAGAAGTTTCTGCCATTCAGACAAGGGCTTGTTGAGTTTTGCCACAACCGCGCTTCCTTGTGCGGGCGTTGCGTTGGCAGTGTCGCTTCGCGTACAAGATGATAGTCCAAGCCAACCGAGAGCGAGCGCGGACAATTGTTGTAGAAAGTACCGTCTTTGCATAGTTGCTCCTCTTGCTTCTCCTTATCTACGGAATCTACCGAGTGTGATGCCAGTTGGATGCACAATGTTTCATAGCATGGACTGTTCTCTGGCGAAAAGGAATGACAGAATACCAATGTCTTGAGCAAAAGGAGTAACAAGGGAACATCAACAATATGAAGGAACAAGATACGGAGGGGCCTCCTTTCGTCGTGCCCGCGCAGGCAGGCAGCCAGGAGTATCAAGCAGCAGCCTTCAGGAAGGAAATCTGGATTCCCGCCCTTCGACAGTGCTCAGGACATGCTTTCGCGGGAATGACGCTGCCAAGGGGTACTCCTCATTTTCCCTATAGTAGCTTTCTCACCCTAACAACGGGCCCACACGATGGTGAACATGCAAGGCCTTTATCACTGCGGATTATCGCACTCATGACGCTCTGGGTTATCTCCGTCCATGTGAGCCCACTCCTCCAGCAGATGTTTACACTTAGCGTAGCCCAAGCGCAGGAACGCACAGATGCAACGAGAGAACTGCGAGTGTTTGCTGCGGCCTCGTTAACTGAACCCTTCCGGGAAGTCGGCAAGCAGCTCGAACTTTCCTACCCTGACTTGAAGGTCGTGTATAACTTCGGCGGGTCCTCTGCGTTACGTATGCAACTGGAGCAAGGTGCGCAAGCGGATGTGTACGCTTCTGCCGATGCCATACAGATGGAACTCGCACAAAAGAGCGGAGTTGTTCAAGGAGCGTCTCCGGTGTTCGTCAAGAATCGACTCGTGGTGATCCTTCCCTTAAATAATATTGCGAAGATTATGACATTCTGTGACCTCGGCAAACCCGGAGTCAAACTTGACCTCGCGAATGCGAACGTGCCAGTAGGAAACTACAGCCGTCAAGCGATTGCCAAGGTAAATGTCGCCTGCGGAACCGACTTCGCACAGCGCACGCTGAAGAATGTAGTATCTGAGGAAGAGAACGTGAAACAGGTCGTTACTAAAGTTCAGCTTGGTGAGGCGGATGCGGGTATCGTCTATGTTTCAGACGTCACAGTAAGAGTGAATAAAGATATACGCACCATCACCATTGATGATGCGTACAACCAAATTGCTAGCTATCCGATTGCCCTCACCAAAGAAGTACAGAACCGCGCTTCGGCTGAAGCCTTCATCGCGTTCGTCCTGTCTCCTGAAGGCCAGGTGCTTCTGCGAGGGCACGGGTTCATTCCTGTGGGAAAGTAGTGTTCGGTCGCAGTAATTTTGATGAGTGCTAGCTTTGCCTACGGCCCCCTCTCCCTGACCCTCTCCCACGAGGGGAGAGGGGATT
>JAYVFX010000086.1:0-3094 GCA_043772795.1 Deltaproteobacteria bacterium | reverse complement strand
TGGATAACTATCGCCCTCATCGCCCGGTCGCTCACCTCAAGGATCTCATCGATGAAGGACGGTGGCGCATCGCGGCCTGAATTACGCGCAGGCTTCAGTTATCTGTTTCAAGGCAAGCATCCCGCGCGGGTGCGGCGACGTTTGCCTAATCGCTATGCCCAACCAGCGTTGGCAATAGCCTTGCCGATTCGTATCTTGCTGGTCAGTCCTCGACCAGAGGACGAGCACACCAGTTACATCGATCACCGCGTCAGTGCGCTGCCGCTAGTCGAAGCACTTGAAAGTCTGGGGGAGTTGGCCACACTCACGGTGTTAACGCCACCGACGTTCGTAGCTTTGGAAAAGGCTTTGCAGACCGCTGCCAAAGCTGGACAACCCTTTGATGTAATCCACTTCGATGGGCATGGCGTCTATGACCGCGAGCATGGCTTGGGCAGCTTATGCTTCGAAGATCCCAACGACAGTCAACTATTACAGAAGCGGAAGATGCAACTGGTCCATGCCGACCAACTAGCGGCGACAATTCGTGAGCATCGTATCCCGCTCGTCTTTCTTGAAGCCTGTCAGAGCGCCAAGGCTGAAGAAGATCCGACTGCGTCAGTCGCCGCGAAGCTTCTCGCTGAAGGTGTGTCGTCAGTGGCAGCGATGAGTCACAGCGTGTTGATCGAGACCGCACGGCGCTTTGTGCAAGTGTTTTATAGCGAGCTACTTTAGATAGCCATGCTTCTCGAACCACTCACGCAACGCTTCTGCAATAATGTCCTGTTTCTCGAATACCTGACCCTCTGGGAACATCCCCCGTGTTCGTGCCTGACCACGTTCATACCAGACATGAGTTAATACTTCATGTAAGTGTTTGGGAAGGCGTATTGAAAGCTTCTGACTTTTAGGTGGCTGGGTGGCTGGGTGGCTAGCCACTCGGGTGGCCAGGTGGCTTGCCGGTCGCTTCCCGTGAATGAATTCTTTTGCCTCAATGTCCGGTTCTAAGATGTCCGTAATGTGTTTACGATTTAGTGGCATTGTCCCAAATTTCTTGACAGAGCAATTCCATATTCCCAATTGCCTCACCTGGTGCCCCGTCCATTTGCCACACAACTTGTCCCTGACCGGAAGCGACTGCGTAGGCTTGCCGATACTTCAGCGGGTTCTGGACGCTCGGAATTCCAAGGACGCTTGGAGCATCAAGCAATTGTGTAGAGAGTATCGTATTTGCTTGTAGCTTGTTCGGGACAAAGAGCGCGTGAGGAAGGTCCCCTTTTCTGATTGCGCGCGCTTGGCGAATGACGCGCACTGCGAGTTGTGACGCTTCAAGGTCAAGTGGTGACGGTCCGCATGGTACTAAGGCAAGATCACACACCATCAATAACGCTCGCGTGAGTTCATCGGTTCCTGCTGGCCCATCAGCTACGACGACATCAACCTGCTGAGCAAGCTTAGGCACATGCTCATAGATTTCGTCAGGGTCGGTGATCCGTTCGGTGATGAGACCGCTCCCCATACGGTCAAGCCAACGTGAACACGATCGCTGCATATCGCAGTCAACGACAAGCACGTTTTTTCCGGACTGCTGAAGGTAAACAGCGAGATGTACGGCAATCGTGCTCTTCCCTACGCCCCCTTTAGAATTGGTCGTCGCAATAATCATAAGCCGTTCATTAGCACGGCAAATGTGACCTAGCTAGCCACCCAGCCACCCAGCCACCCGAGTGGCTAGCCATACAGCCACCTGGGTGGCTAAGATCCTGATTTATTTAGAGAAAACCTTTTACTTTTACGAAGAAGTCCGGTAAGCTTTGCGCAATTTTAATGAGGTAAAGCCTATAGCGTAGGCAGGAACACAAACCCAAAAAGTCGAACGCCCCGTTGCAGTAACAACGAGGCGTTCAGTAACTACGTTCACGCGGGGATTCTTTTCGCGTGGGGGCATCAATACCCCCACATTAGCGAAAAATCCCCCAGTGAGTCAACCGGTAAAGGGTTGCCTGCCTCCAAGAAGGGAGAAGGTTATGGGGGGTATTACGCTCACGTTGGATACGATTCTCAGCGCCACGTTTCATCATGCGCGTAAATGGTCAGAACAGCTGGTCTCGAATCAAGCTCGCGATCTGCTCAGATTTGTCATCATCAAACTGTACGACGAGGGTAGGGGGAATCTGATCAATGCTGTATGGACCCAGGCGCAAACGACGATTGCGAGCAAATTACAGCTCTCCTCGAAATGGGTCGGGGTGCTAACTGCTCGACTCGAAGAACAAGGCTGGATCGAGCACTATAGCCCGAAGCTTCCAGATGGGATGAATGGCTCGACGAGATGGCGTGCGGGCCGACAGCTCAAACGTCTGATTATTTCCATCGCAAAAAGTCATCTTAAGCAGGAAAAACGCCGCGCCAAGGCCGAAAAGTCGGTCCCGAACAGGACTTCCTACTTTTTTCCAATTTCTTCTAAATTGAAAAATCTTTCCTATCCTCATACCAAAAAAACCGAGGCCATCCCAGCAGCCATCACCCGAGAGCCTCTCCTTAAACAATGGATGAACAGAGGGAAAGAACAGGAGAATGGGAAGAACATATCAACAACCGCTGGTTAGAAAGAGGAACACAAAAGAACGCATGTCGTCAGATTTCGTCATGGGCCGGTATTATCGCGACGACAGTGGTAATGTCGTTTTGCGTCGGTTGCAGAGGGGGCGCAAACTGAGACGTAGACAACTTCCTCCGGGTAAACAACTTTTGCTGACCAACCTGGCCTTGCGAGCAGGGCGAAGTCTAACGTTCTCTTTGCCGTGCGACTGCCCTCCGCATGTTTTAAGTAGCTGATAAATCAGCTACTTAGCTCAATAATGAGGGTAGGGATCGTGGGGAGAGCAGCGACGGTTCACCTGCCCGGCAGCAAGTTGTTGCTCATTCTCGTCCCGTTCTTGGGCTTTGGTCTCGCTGCGGCGGCGGCACGAAGTACTTTATTCCTCTTCTTCGTCTTCGCTTTCATCGTCATCACCGCAGCAATTCCCGGTCAGTGGAAAAGTGGTGAAGCCGAGAGGAGTTGGTCAGGGGAGTTAGTGCGCTTGAGCGGGTAGACGGGGCAGCGCGAGCGGGT
>JAYVFX010000085.1:0-1969 GCA_043772795.1 Deltaproteobacteria bacterium | reverse complement strand
AGGCCGCTGTTTTGGTGGCACAGGCACGAGTAGGGGTTCCTTCTCCCTCCGGGAGAAGGTCAGGATGAGGGAGTGAAAGATTGTGGAATGACGAATGCGGATTGAGAAGACAATGACCAGGAGTTAATTCTCCCTAATCTGCAATCCCCCATCAACAATCTACAATTGGCTCCCCCTCACCCTAGCCCTCTCCCACGAGGGGAGAGGGGATTAGCTGGGGCTTCGGTTTTGTCCTCTCTCCCCTGGCGGGAGAGAGTTAGAGAGAGGGGGAATGACAATACACCCAGCAAATCTTTTGCGA
Source organism: Deltaproteobacteria bacterium (assembly GCA_043772795.1). GTDB lineage: Bacteria > Desulfobacterota > Binatia > Bin18 > Bin18 > VGTJ01. The sequence goes on along the minus strand of JAYVFX010000085.1, from coordinate 1,668 downwards.
TGAAGTACTAGCCCTGTCACTAGTTGCGGTCCGCGTCGAGGCGATCCAACTGCGCGAGCGCTTCAAGCGCCCGCGCTTCGTATTTTTCTCGTAACATCTGGTGATCTTCGTCGGTCAGCTTACCCATCTGCCGATCGAATTCTGCCTCTTTAATCGCACTATAGGCATCGGCCTTTTGCTTCTCCCAGCGAGTTGCTTCACTCTCTTCTGGTTCAGGTTGGAGGTCTTGTTCCGCGCTGTGAGAGAAGAGTGGGGCAGAGACCGCCAACGCGACGGCACTGATCAACAACAAGCCAAGCACGTAGAGCAGAAATGTCATCGTTCACTCGTCAACTGTCAAAGGAGTCCAGTTCTTTTTGTAGGCGGTTACGATATTGATCTGTCTGTGGATCAACCACCGGCTTTTCCACGGCAACCTTCTGCGCTCGTTGTCTTGACCAACGCAGGCTAACCAGACCGACGGCAATCCCCCCGACGATCAACGCCAGAAACGGCGTAAGCCACGCTACTAGATTGAAGCCGACTGTTGTTGGAGACGACAGGACCTTCTCTCCATACTTGGTGACAAAAGATTGGAGAATCACTTCCTTCGCTGTTCCTTGTCCAAGTTGCTCAGCGATAATTTGCTTTGTCGGGACAGCGAATCCACACTGTAAGTGATTACAGCTATGGACAGTTAAGCCACACGAACATTGGCACGTCAGCGATTCTTCCACTTCCGTGGGTGTGACCATTGCATTGGCAAAGGGGCAGAGGAACAGCAAAAGAAACAACAAGAAAGGTCGTGTACGAGTCATGACTTTCTTCCTGCCTCGCTAATCTGTCACTACCTCATCCCCGCTACGTACTGGGGTTGACGCAAGGGCAAAAGCTTGACGTTCCGCTGGATTCGGCATCATCGTCACGCACGTACCCAGGACCAGGATAATCCCACCAATCCAGATCCAAGAGAGAAGTGGGTTCACGAATACTTGCAGTGTAGCTAGTTGTGAGGGAGCGTCATAACTGCCGAGCACAACGTAGAGGTCTTCACGCAAAGTCGGACGAAGCGCCACTTCGGTCGTCGGTTGGTTCTGTCTCTTGTAGAGGCGCTTTTCTGGACGCAGCGTATCAATTTGCTGCCCGCCGATTGAGACCTCAACCACCGCGGCTTGCGCGGAGACATGGTCATCCTCGCTATTCTTAATACCCTGGTACTTGAGTGAGTAGCGCCCTACGACGACGCTTTCTCCAGGCTTCAGCGAAATCTGCTTTTCGATCTTAAAGAAAGAAGAGCCGGCGACACCCATGAAGATAAGGACGACACCAATATGGACAATATAACCACCGTAGCGGCGGGGATTTTTACTGACTAAGCGACCCAACGCTTGGGGGGAACTCTCACGTAATATCGACTGTCGTGCACGGGTTCCGCGGAAGAACTCGGAAAAAATTGCCCCTGCGACAAATCCACACAGGGATAAGATCACGATGGCATAGTAGTTTCGGTAGCCGAAAAGAAAGAAGAGCGCCCCAGACAGTACTCCCACGACAAGTGGGATAGAGAAGTTTCGCTGCAGGCTTTTGGCACTCGCCCGTCGCCAAGCGATTACTGGACCGATGCCGGTCAGAAATAACAGCAGGACTCCCAGTGGCCCGTTCACTTTATTAAAAAAGGGCGGACCAACC
>JAYVFX010000084.1:0-2685 GCA_043772795.1 Deltaproteobacteria bacterium | reverse complement strand
CAAGCCAGCAGTGGCACCCGATAACCAAATCGGTAGGTTATTTCTTGACAAGTACTACAATGAGTTAGAGGTACTCGCGCGAAAATGGAACGTCTGTCGAATGGTTTGCTCTAACTGCGCTCGTTGTTGTTGGGTTTCAGCATCATTGTTCCAGGGAACCATGACACTACAGTTGAAGTAATTCTGTCGATCGAAGGCTTGTAAAATTTTCCGATATTCTTGCAGTGCGGCTGTCCAGCTATCAACGAGGAGCACAACGATATTTCGTTTTTTTTCCGCATCGAGAATTTGTTGCACGAGTTGGTTGCTAAAGGGAAGTTCCGCGCTGGAGAAGTCTAGATCGTCACTGGAGGCAACATTTTGCGCAAGCGCGCCGATGCGTTTGGGCCGTTCAGACCAGAACGGCTTCCAGTCATTGCCGCCGTTCTGTAAATAGCATTCAGTTTTCTGTTTCAACTCTTGGAGTTGAGAGGGTTTGGCGGCAACAAAGACGAATTGGACAAAGTTTGGACCACTCGTGGGTGGATCCTGTTGCGGGGAATTGCTAGTGGAAGGTTCGCTATGGAACGCACTCTGAACCTCATTCAGGCTTGGTAAGCTCGGAAGCTCGGGTAGCGGATGGTTGTCTGCCGCATCGAGAATTTCATCAGCAAGTTTATCAATGTAGTCATCATAAGCAATCTTGAATTTGCGATATTGCATGCGCATTTTGCGCATACCCATGCTGTTATGAGGTGCTGAAGGATCCCCGATAGTATATTGTAATTCTTGTAAAAGAGGAGGTAAGGGGGTCCCATCTAGAGGAAACCACACCACTGGTTTGATAACTGGTGGTAGAGCGACTACTATCCCTTCCGTTTCTTTTTTTCTCTTGACATAAAGCTCACGGCGCTGGTGAAACACGCGCCATTCGCGCCCACAATATACGCTGCGCAAGTAGGCGGGAGTATATAAAGAGACCAATATCTTGCTACTCTGCAGTGCCTGGGCCAGGGTAGCGTCCCATTGTTCGCCACGTTCGATGTCCTGCTGGTCGAGAAATCCAACTACCGTATCTTTGTGAAAGCCTCGCCTGAGACAAATGGCTTCACTCAGATTCTTAAAAAATGTCCTTAAGTAATTCTCATTGTTGGCTCGTGTGTAACTGAAAAAGAATTCGTATGGCATAGCGATTACAGAGCCTTTAGAGATCGGAGAGCTTTCGTATTTTTAATTACAGACACTCGGTCTTATAAATACTATGATCTATGTTCTATCGTCGTTCTATAGCCCCCATTCCTTGTATTTCACCGAGCCCAAGTCCATCGAAAACTGACTAAAACACTGCCCATACACATGCAGCAGCGTTTCGACGGCCAGGACAGATTGCAGCCACATAGGCACAGCGGACGACCGGAGCGCTACCAGGAGCGCATGGCGGCCATCCGTTCGTTCTTACGGGGAAAGAATCACCCGCGCGGATGTTCCTTCGTGCGCAAAGTTCCCTCTGCGATGAGGTCAGCTCGTTGCTGCACACGCATGGGATCATTGAATCGTAGGAGTCGGGCAGTAGTACGACCGGCCATAGTCAGTGGAGTAATCGTACCGTCTTCATTGAGTCGAAAGTGCTCGTCCCAGACTTGGGTACGGGGATGAAAGAGCAGAGTTACTGTACCACTTTCAGGATCAAGCGAAGTGAGGTCAGTTCCTTTGCAACGATTACATTGAAGACAAGCATATGCAAGATTATCCAAGCTTGTCTTTCCTCCATGCTTCTCGGCGGTAATATGATCAACCTCATGAGAAGCACTATTGAACTCACGGTCGTCAGGCTTTTGGCAGTATTCACAGCGCTTTTGCGCACGCTGTATTGCTTTGGAGCGTAGGCTCCCCGAAAGCCGGACTTTTGCCATTACTGAGCTGCTTTCAGGGCTCTAAAGGTGCGAGTCTTGAGTAACGAGATCAGATTATCGATGCGGACATATTCGTCAAGTTCTGCTGACTCTGCTGGCGTGAGCTGACCCTCACGATTCTTCTCCAAAAGATCGCTGATCCGTTCTTGCATAGCCGCAGTCATCTTGAAATTCAGAATGGTTTCGGGGGAAGGAGTGCTCGCCAGAAATTCGAGAACGTAGCGATACGTCTCGTTTAAGATTGGATGTTGTTCATGCAGTGCGCGAGCTAAGACTTCCGGTAATCGGTCACGGATCGGTGCGAGATCCTGAGCAAGCTCGTCTGATACTTCAATTGTGATCTGAGGCATGTTAGTTCTCCTCTTAAGATCCGTTGTACTGACGAGAGGAAAGAGTATCAAGTCATAGGAAATACAACATTGGTCTCCCTCTTCACTTCAACTCCTCTCTTCCAAAGAGCACAGTCAGGTCTGCGAGTCGCGCCCCGAGTTTGGGACGTAGCGCATTGGGCAGATACCGCCAGCGCCAGTTGCCTTCCGGCTGGCCGGGAAGGTTCATGCGCCCTTCACTTCCTAATCCTAATACATCCTGCAGCGGAATCACTGCCAGTGCAGCAGTCGAACTCCAGGCCAGGCGGATCAACTGCCAGTGAAGATTGCTGGTATTCGTACGGTTAAGGTAACGAAGGACTGACGCTTGAGATTCTGCGCTCGCAGCGTGGAACCATCCAAGCGTGGTGTCGTTGTCATGCGTCCCCGTATACACGACATAGCGGGAGTCGGGATAATTATGG
>JAYVFX010000083.1:0-29288 GCA_043772795.1 Deltaproteobacteria bacterium | reverse complement strand
TTGATTCTTGGTGCTGAGGACTCCAGCCTCTAGCAAGATTACCTCGCGCCAAAACGGGTCGGCAGCATGGGTCAGTGTGTACGAGAGAAAATCATCCCGCTCAGCGACGACGACGGCCACAAGATACTCTTGAAAGGTCAAATGAGAAAACCGGTACACCCCCGGTCCGGCTTCCACGAGGAGGCCCGTGCGTTCTCTGATGACGGTAAGAAACCGCTCCGCCGCCTGCTCTGCCGCACGGGTATCTCGGGTCTTGCTGGTAAAGGTGTTTTTCACCACGGCATGTAAAGCGTCCAGCTCAATTTCTTTCCGCCCGTTTTCATGCATCTGGAAGGCCAGGGTCTGCAACAGCAGACGACGATCGGTGGTGTCGAACGGCTGACCATCAAGGATCACCGTTTCCTCGATTCCCCGCGCTTCGTCCCATTTGCCGAGCAACACATCGACGGCCTCGGCATACAACTCGGCCCGTCGTTCTGGCAACTTCACGCGATCACGATGCACCAGGGCAATCACCGTGAGCATGAGCGGATTGATCGCCAAGTCACGAACACGAGGATTCGACTTAATGGCATTCACTAAGTGTTGTGTTTGTAATGCCGCGAACTTCTCCGCACTGTCCCCTGGCCCCAGTTGTCCAATCGCCACTAACCGATGCCACTGGGTAAGGAACTGCTCGACATCCTGCAACGTGAAGTCACGAATCGTGGTGGTTGTGAACCCCTCGCCCAGACGGGCCGCGCCGGAGTATCCCACAATGCGGCTGGTAATGATCATCCGGCAGGTCGGGTAGGCCGTTGCGAAGGATTCGATCAGTCGAGCGACCCGACGACGGAGATCAAAATCGCCGACTTCATCCATGCCGTCCAAGAGGATCACGACTTTGCCTGCATCCAGATCAGCAGCAAAAAAATCCTCTGGCACGAGAATCCGTTCCGCATGTAAAGAAGCATGGAGGAATTCGAGCAAAGGCCCGTGCCCTTCAATGCCATCGTCTCCATCATGTTTCTTGAGATACGCACCAAGATTACGAAGGGGGAGCAGAATGGGAAGAAAGCCGCTCTCTAGCAAGCCAAGACTGTCGGCTACAAACGTGCGGCCTTCCGCGCGGTCACGTGCGTAACACAGGGCCAGATAGCGCAGCAGTGTCGTTTTGCCCGACCCAGGATCACCCAGCACAACCAGGCGCGTATGCTCAGCCAGGGCTTCTTCAACTTTGATCGTTACCGTTTCGGTCCGTGGCTCACGCTGGAGTTTTTGCCACTCTCCGGGAGCATGCTGGCGTTCCTCGGCCAGCCACGCCTCTTCGGATTCAAGTGTACGCGTACGGGTCGCCTTGAGTGTGACGTAGATATGCTCCAACTCAATGTTGACGAGACGACCACCAGAACGAATGCCTTGTAGCTGCAAATAGCGATTGCGACTGATGACATGACTCAGATAGCGGCCGAGTGCAGATTCGCGCTGAACAGCAGTCATACGAATAGGCTGGTCACCAATGCTGATTGTGGCACCATTACCTGCAACAATCACAGGGCCAGCCACGTTACCATCAATGACGGCACTTCCCGCGCCTCCAGCGAGACCGCCGTTCGTGGCGAGTGCCCCTGAACCGGAAACCTGCAAACCTCCAGCTTCCAGTAATCGCTGTTGCAGGACAGCAATTACGAGGTTGTTGTCGACTCCCAATTCACGCTGTTGCGTTTCGAGTGTCGTGATCGCCTGGCGGAGTTTCTCACTGAGATCGGCATTACTCTCAGACACAGCCAGTTACTCCTTCTTCTGTTTCTCGCCCATCGCAATCCCTCCGTGGACGTCGCCTTTGACCACTAGGCTACCAGCACCAGCAGCCACCCCACCATGCGTAGCAGCCGCACCGGAGCCAGAGACGTGAATGTTGAACGTTACAGCATTCCCTAACTGCTTCAGCTCCGCTTGTAACGTATCAACAAACCACTGACGGTCCGCTTCCGGTAACGCCGCTTTCGCCTGCGCAAAGGTCTCAATCGCCTGTAAGATCGCATCAAGTTCTTTCTGCAATTTGGGTTCACTCGCTATCTGTGATGCCAGTTGTCGCGCGCCATCGGCTTCGTCTTTCCACTCTTGAATGCAATTTGCCACCAGGTTGCTGCCCACTCCCGCTGCCACTGCCCCCAAGGCACCAATCGCGCCCCAGTCCCCACCTTGAGCAGCTTGCGCCACCGGCCACAAGGTCGCTGCGGACAAGAAGTGATAAATCGAAGTGACTCTGGCGCGGTGCATGCGCTCTCGCCAATCGGTGAGTTGTTCACGCACTCGTCCTTGCCATGTTGGTAGATCAAACGCCATTGGTGATGCTCCTTTCTTCTCTTATGGTCTCTATCTGGTGTTTTCCCCCAGCGCTGAATCACAATACGACCTTTCTTGATCCTATAGCACTTTGTGTTGCTGTAGGAGAAGGCGTCAACGGGTGACAGCGAAAATAAAGAAGAACACGATCCACACCTCACGTAAGAAACCTCTCTCGTTGACTTTGTTAAAGAAAGGAGGGAGGGTACGATAGCGAACTGGAACTCTCACAAAGCCAAAGTGTACGCAAAGTGACAACGCTCTACTTCTTGAGAACCACCGGTATGTGCGTAAGGAGTGAGCCATACGACTACGACAAGCTATTCTATCCGCGCTCTGCTTGTTCTTTTTTCCACCTCCTCATCTCTTTGCCCAAAACCAGCCTCCGGCGTATCTCAAAGAATATCAGAGTAAGGGACTCCCACCGGTCGGCCAGACAATCGATTTCACAGATAAGGCCGTGTTTCCGCCGCAGTTGAAAGGACGCAAACAAACCGAGACGAAGCTTGAATACCAAGCCGTACCAACCGCTCGCACTCCAGAAGCAGTGTTTGCCGTACGTGACATCGCACTGGGCAATGCCAAAGTGAAGAAAGCATTGGGCAAACGCTTCTCGTATCTCGGCACGGAAAGCCTTGCCGCGCCGACTGAGCGAACTGCCACAGCCATAACGCCGACAACTGTAATGCGCTATTACAGTTACACCCGCAATCGTGCCATTGATGTTTATTTGGTCGATGACAAAGTGGTAGAGATTCGGCCCAGACAGCAGGGATATCAACCCGCGGAAGACCGCGACGAGGTTGCCGAAGCCGCAGAGATTGTTCGCGTCGACAAGCGTTATCGTTCGATCGTCGCCGACCTGCCCGCGCGGGGACTCGTTACCCCCAGTACGAACGGTCATCGTCATCTCTACGTATTATTTTACAAGGAGACGAATATGCCTCCCGCTGTCTTTCGTGCAACCGTAGATATGACGACACGCCGGGTAGTTTCTGCACGTCCTGTGACACAAACCCAGAAGTAAATCGCATCCTATGATACTAAGGCACTCTCAGCGTAGCGTGCGCTGCGCGCACGATCCCCCATCAGTCACAGCCCGTACGCTGGTCCGTCATTCCCGCCTGCGCGGGAATGACGGACGGGGGGGCTCCCGCTGTTTCTGCCTATTCGCTGAGTGCGCAGCACTCTGGGGGACTCAGAATGACAGTACCAACGGCTAGGTTATTTGGATAGGCTCTCAGTAGTAACAAACACCGTCGCTCTCCGTGAGGGAGGGAGAAAGGTCCTGCGCATGGAACGCTTTGCTCTCACCTTACAGGTCCATTTCGATAAGCTGTTGACCTGGCTCCTGACTTCCGGGGCTCGTATTGTTCTTATTCTTACTATTGTCGCAGTGCTCTGTCGTCTGATTCGGATACTCACGAATCGACTCAGCACATTTTTGCAAGGGCTCACGCAGTCGCTGGAGCGACAGAAACGTGCGCAAACGCTCAGTCATATTGTCAGGACGAGCGCCAGCACAGTTCTGCTGATCGTCACCACCATGATGGTGCTGGCTGAGTTAGGGGTGAATCTCGCGCCGATTCTGGCCGCAGCTGGTGTCGGTGGTTTGGCGGTCGGCTTTGGCGCACAGAATCTTGTCCGCGATGTCATCACCGGATTTTTCATCTTACTTGAGGATCAAATTCGTGTTGGTGATGTTGTGAAAGTCGGAGACAAAGCCGGATTGGTCGAACATATTAGTCTGCGGATGCTCACATTGCGTGATTTCAACGGCAGTGTCCATTTAATCCCACACAGTACTATCACTACGGTCACCAACATGACCAAGGATTTTTCCTATGCCGTGCTTGATATTAGTGTCTCTTCTCGTGAGGACGTTGATGAGGTGATAAAAGTTCTTGTTGAGGTCGGCGCAGACCTGCGCCGAGATCCGCAGTTTGCCGGCGATATTCTCGAAGATCTGGAGGTCGCGGGGATCGAGGACTTCGCAGCTTCACAGATGACCATTAAGATGCGAATCAAGACCCAGCCAATCAAGCAATGGCAAATTGCACGGGAATTCCGCCGCCGCCTCAAGAAAGCGGTTGATGTACGTCACATCGAGCTTTCGTCTCCTGCCTAAGTCGTCAGGATTGAAGAGGTTGAGCGTCTTTCAGTGATGTCACAGCACGAGACACACTCCTCTGATCCTGTGCGCTGAGTTCTATCAGCCGCCCGTTTTCTATCGCGAAGATGCGATCAAAATTCGCCAGCGAAGAGAATTGGTGACCAATCACCAGCAGGGTCTTCCCTTGGTGGATTGTCGCTAACGCGGCATCAATCAGCTTGGCGGATTCGGGATCGACCGCGGAAGTAGGTTCGTCAAGAATCAAGATTGACGGTTGCTTGATGATGGCACGAGCAAGACAGATCCGCTGACGCTGCCCACCAGAGAGCGTACAGCCGCGCTCACCAATGATGCTGTCATAGCCATCGGGGAGTTCCATAATAAACTGATGCGCGGACGCAGTACGAGCAGCCCATTCAATCTCTTCGTCACTGGCATCGGGTTTTCCGTACGCGATGTTTTCCTTGATACTCGCTCCCACCAGAACCGTGTCTTGCAGGACAATGCCAATTTCTCGGCGTAATGATTCGCGGGTATAGGAAGTAAGGTCGAGCCCGTCAAGACGAATAACGCCGTGCTGTGGTTCATACAGACGCAAGATGAGGCTGATGAGGGTCGATTTTCCTGCGCCCGAGGAACCGATGATGGCAACCCGCTGACCCGGTGGGATGTAAAACGTGACAGCGTCGAGGACGGTTTTCCCGTCGGTATAACCAAATGACACATCATCAAAAGTGATTTCACCTCGCAGATTGCTTGCCGCGATAGCGTGCGGATCGTCGCGGATGTCAGGTTCAATGGCCAGGATATCATCGATCCGTTCCGCACTCGCTTGTGCGCGCGAGAACTTGGCCCAGAGCTTGCCAATATCCCGTACCGGCTTGTAGAGATTTTTCACGTAAGTGACAAAAATCAACAAATCACCAGGAGTGATTTTACTATCAAGAGCAAGCCCCGCGCCGACAAACACGGTCCCAGCCGTGCCGAGGGCCATGACCAATCCGGTAGCCTTGGAGACCGCAGCAGCAACACGGGCATTCTTGAGACCGATATCGAGATTGAGTGCGCTTTCGGCGGCAAAGCGAGATTCTTCAAATTCTTCACGGCCAAAGGCCTGCACCAAGGCAATTGAGGAGAGGACTTCATTCAATCGTGAGACCAGTTTGCCTTCCACCTGACGTTGCGATCGCGCAGTGGCTTTGATCTTTTGGTTGAGGCGCAACAAGATCGCGAACAGGACGGGTAAGGTCGCGAACACGACGAGCGCCAGTTGCCAGTTCATGAGGAACATGACCGTGAGCATGCCGATAACGGTCAGCACCTGACCAGAGAAGGTGACAGCCCAATCAGCAAACACATCACGGATGAGGTTCGTATCTGACGCCACTTTGGTGAGCAGTTCGCCTGAGCGTGTTCGGGTGTGAAACGACAACGACAGTTGTTGCAGATGCGCGAAGATCTCGCGGCGCAGCGTGTACACGAGCTGATGACCGATTTTGGCGCTGGTGTAGCTCTGTACGTACGACAACCCGCCGGAAAGCAGGGCGATGAGTGCAATCGCACCAGCTAATCCCGCAAGCGCAACTGTTGGCCCGGAGGTGAATATTGCCTGCAACCACAACAGCGAAGGCGGGAGCGGTTTCGTCAACACCACCTGGTCGATGACCATCTTGAGCGGCCACGGGGCAAGCAAATCCAGCACGATCACGCCTAAGAGGCTGCCGATAGCGAGTCCCACACCGCACTTTCTCGTGCGTAAGTCGCTGAGAATCAGACGCCGTAAGGGTGACTGGGGTGTATGGTGCCATATCATAATTATTCCGTTACCTGTCCAAGCTTGGCAAAGTTCGTTGTTGCGAGTGCTAACACGTGTTGGATTTTGCCGCGCACATCTGGCTCCTGCTGGAGGTAGAATCGATACGCTTTGTTCAGGAGCTGCAAGCGCGCATGCCAGGCGATGCGTGCACCGCTCACCGGCCACCGTGCATGGGACTGATACGCCCTGAGAAACACTTCGAGCAACTGCTGAATGCGTCTATCCTTCATGTCGGTCATGTACAAATCGACAATAAAGCTGGCGAGATCCAGGGCGGGATCGCCATGCGCCAATTCATCGAAGTCGAACAGCATGACATCCTGATTGACCTGTAAAAATTGTCTGAGATGCATGTCGCCATGTAAAAGCGTGTCAGGTGCAGGCGGCAGAGTGTCTAATTCATCCTCAGCTTGGGTGATGAGCACTTGCAGCGCGGGCGATACCTCAGGAAACGCACGACGAAGTTTGCGCGCTTTCTTGTGCGCGTCGAGCAGTCGCGCTTCCAAACTGATCTCTTCATTGGTCGGGCAATCACTGCGATGCAACGCCGCAAGGCTGTTGCCCATGGCCGCCATGGGCTCACTGGTGTTTCCTGCACTCAGGACTTCAAGAAGAGAGTCACCTTCTACGCCTTGTTGCCACACAGTATGTAATGATTCGCTATAGCCGAGCGGTTGCGCGACACGTGGCAACTGCGTCGGTACGGTTGACCAGAAGTGCGTCATGCGACGAAGCACGTCGTGTCCCAGGTCGTTAGCGAAGGTCTTGCCAAACAACAAAAATTTCTGTGGCCGACCATTCTCCTGAAAATGGAGGACATAACGGATAGTGCAGCGACACTCGGGGCGATAGTGCACTACCTGCACATCAACGCGAGACACCTCCTGTGGTCCAGCAATCGGCAAGGCATGATACGGTAAATGAGGAATCACACGCTGACTATCAACAAGTGTGGATAGCTGAGGTAATTGCGGGTCGTCAGGAAAACGCCAGACGAGCATATCCAGTGCGGGGATATGGGCGGCGCGATTGGAGTCTAAGGGAGTGGAGGTGCGGAGGAGATCAGCATAGGCGCCGTGGCTACGACCCTTGAGATACGCTTTGCCATACACGAGGCGTTGCTCCGGGTCGCCGTTGTCATTCACCATCTGTAATTGATAGCACACAAAAAGTGTTGATTTTTCGCTGGAGCTGAGCCTGAGGTACGATTTGTAATGGGCATAGAGAACGACACAGCTAGTGATTTTCGATTGTGAACCACCAGAAGTCGGCAGATGTTCTTGCCAGACCGTGCGCATTATTCCAGGGTCCGTGAAGCGGGCAAAGGCACGCATCGCAACATCGTCTGACAGATTTCTCATATAACTTTCTTGGCTAGAAGTTGTAATTAAGTTCGAGCGAGACCCCAGAAGCAAGGTTCCCGACGCGTGAACCGTAGGCTGAACCGGCACGAAACACGCTCCCTGTCAGTATGACATCAATATGCTCCCATTCTCGTAAGGCCAGGATGAGATCCCATTCCTGCCCGATTCCACGCTTTTTCCCCTGCGGGTCGATGTCAAGACGCGAGTCTCGCAAGGATGACGTGGCATACACTTGCCGGTAGAGATGATAGGCAAGATCAAGAGAACTCGACCGCCAAAAGCGAAAGCCGAGATCTGCGGTCCAAATGTGCAAGTTTGACAGTTCTGGCCGCAGCAGCTCACCGTAGTAGCGGAAACGTTTGACGCCGTTGTATTTACCTTGGTTATCTGGCAGTCCGGTTTGGCGAAACGCGGTATCTTTCCCTCCAGATGTGCGGTCGCCGGAACCAAAGGCATAACCAAGAGTTAGACTTGGTCGCCAAGGGAGCGGCATTTCCCAGGCCAATGCACTATCGAAGCCCCACCCGGAAACCCGGTGTTTTCGCTGTTTAGTGACACTGTTTTTGCCGTCCGTATTATCATCAAACTTGAGGAGTCGCTCGGTGCCACCAACCCATCCACCTTGGAAGAGATAATCAAGCGTTCCAAAGCGATCCAAGCTTTGTTCCACCGAGGCGCGAGCACCGAGCCACACAAGTTGTGCGTCACTCGGATCTTCACGGTCCGGGCGGATCGTCTGTCCGACGCGCTGCCGTCGAGAGTGATCGCGGTTGTACAGGAAGAAGCCATCGAGTCGTTGTTTGTCAGCCCACAACCATGCGGTATGCCCCAGGAGGCGAAAGACCTTCTTCTGTTCTGGATCGATCCCGTTGTCTTCGGTTGATATGGGCATGAGTTCCTGCGCGATAGCGAGCTCGGTATGGAAGCGAGAGAGGTCGTAGTGCAAACGAAGCGCATCCAAATCGCGGTCCCACCACCACTCACGATCTTCGCGGAAGTTCTGCCGCCCGACTTGAAGACTGAAGCGCGTATCGGCAATGTTACTCCAGAAAAGCCACGATTGATCGCGGCGGAGTGATTTCGAAACTTCCCGTCTCCCACTCTGGGTGTGGAACCTTGCTTCGTACACCGCCTTGCCTTCGAGAAAGAGCAACATATTGTCACTGAAAGGGTAGAGAAATTCGAGCTTTAACTCTTGCCCGATACGAAAATCATCGTCATCCCCACCTTTGCGCAGCTTCATGTTTCCTGCAAAGCGCGACTTGGTACTCAATTCGCCACCGATGGTGAGAGGGCGATTCCACACGGGAATAGTAAATTGCTCTTCCGGACGGCGTTCGTCCGCACGCCGAACAAGCTCACTATTGCGCGTGGCAACACTCTTAGTGACTTCCGCCGGTAGACCCGCAACCGTCAGGCGCACTACGCCATTGATCTGGGGTTCTTCCTTGGTCACCGTACCAAGGATCTCGACCCGCTGGGGGTCCGATTCGCCAAGAGGAACAATCTCAGTTGCTATCAGGTGGCTTGTTTCGACAAGAACACCGCGGACCTCAACAACTTGCCGCGATCCTATTTGTCCCGCGGGGAGCCCATTCCATTGTGTCTTAGCATTCCAATCGATCCGAACCGGTCCAATGCGAAACGTTGTTGCTTTGGCATCAATGTTTTCAATCTGCCCGCTGATCCGTATTCGTGTCGGATCCTCCTTAGCCTCTCGTGGTTGTATGCGGGTAACACGTAGAATCTCCCCGGCCCAACGACCGACAAACTTGAACCGGCGACCGGTGAATTCTTGTGCATGCGTCCACGTTTCTCCAAGCAGAACAGTAAAAATCAGCAAAAAGACAAAAAACTTGATCGACTTCATAACTCCCTCATGAGACGACAACGGACACGCCCATGCGTCGCCAGTAGCGTCAGTAGTTCGTGGGCGGCAGAGCATTCGTCCCTGTCCATACGGGCATGGTGAAACATCACCCCGATTGGGTGGGTCGTCGATAGTGCGGCAGCAAACTGGCGGCCTAGCTCAGCACGACTCAGACGCACCCCTTTGCAGTGCGCAAACCAATCGACACTCACTGGAAGTTCTGCAAGTCCGGGCAGATTGAACGGTATCGCTCTCCCCTCACGCGATAACACAAGAAACCCGAGCTCGACCAAACACCGCCCTGTGTCTGGCGTGCAGCGATTCCACGGCGGGGTAAAGATCGGATCAAGGAGCTCGCCAAACTCTTCCCTCAGTTGTTGCTGCCCAAGTGCAATATCGTTGCGCTGAGTTGCGATAGCTCGTTCGCTACCAAACTCACATTTACGTCCGCTGGATTGGCGATTGATATGCGCAAAGCCGTGCTGGTGCAGCCCCACACGAGCATCAGTAGTCTCCACTCGCATCCGCAAACGACCAGCGAGACGCGGAATAAGCGATTGCGGGATTACCGCAAGGTCAATGGGCAACTTGTGCTCGGCAAACAGGGCGAGCAGGGTAAAAAGTTTCTCGTTCGCCCAACCCGCGTCGTCGTCACGAAAGAAGAAGGTGACCGGCTCTTGAACTGCATCAAGTGCCTGTCGAAGGGGATCGAGCCAGATGTTCACAATGTAACCTCTTGCGCGATAGGGGTAGCCTGAGAGCAGACATATGGTTGCGACAGTCGCATGACCAAGTCGGCCGTATGGTCTGTCCCGTTGAGGTCGAGCGTCACAGGTCGCGGATGAAAATCGAGCAGAGGACGAATGGCCTCTGCCAAGAGGGCGGGCGTCAGCATTTGCGGGTCAAACACACGTAGCACACCAAGCTGCTCAAGCCGACGGGCGCGCTGTATTTGCTCATCCTCTTGCCCTTCACTAAACGGCACAACGAGTGCGGGGACTTCGGCTCGTATGATATCGAGTGCCGTGTTGTACCCGCATTGGCTGACCGAAACGGCTGAGGCGCGCATCTCTGCACACAAGTCTGGGACAACGCGGCGGAGCGTTACCCCACGCTGCTGCCGGACGATGGTACGGAGTGACTGCCAGGTCTCTTCAGGCAGGAAGGGTCCGGCAATGAGCTTCATTGGCATACCGTACGGCGGCCACAGGAGGGCATGGGCTCCGATCGCGTTCCCCAGCAACGATGCACCGACCATCCCGCCACCGGCAGAGACGAGAATCTGGCGAGCTCGTGCGTGATCGCGGGCTGGCAAGGCCGCCCGCTCAGGAACAACGAAGCCGGTATAGTAGACAGGCACTGCCAATGGGGTACGTGGATGAAACGAATCTTCCAGGCGAGAAAATTGTGGATCGGCGTGCACGAGCACGGCGTCGAAATAGCGGTTGGTCAGTACGCTAGCCCGTTCATCATGCGCTTGCTGATCACGGCGCTGGCCGACCAAAATATCGCGCAAACTGCAAAGCACGAGCGGTGGTGTTGGCGCGAGTCGGACAGCATCAAGCAACGGGATCAGCTCGAAAGCAAACTTCTTGCGCCCGAAAGGAAACAACTCAATAAACACGACCTGCGGGCGTAACGTCTGAAAGAGATTCGCGATCATCAGGGTACGAAGCGTTTGGGTACGTGCCACGGTGCGGCGGCGGTCACGACTAATCAGACTGTTATCTGCTGCCATCCCCAATGGTGGGAGCGAGACCATCTCAATGGTGTCCGGCACGGTCATACCACGGGGGAGCGGACCGCCATTCAGGAATACAACCTGGAAACGTTTGGCCAGCGCAGTAGCAAGCGCGAGCGAGCGGACGAGATGCCCCATGCCGAGAGAGTGCTGACAATAGAAAAGCAGAACGGGACGCGTTATGACAAAACTCCTTGTGATAAATGCCTAAGCGTGAAACCCCTCGGATACGACACCGAACTTGGCAGCAGACAGGGTGATTGTCCGCACAGACGGAATTTCGCCGGGAACGATTTCATAGAGATATTTACTTTTTGGATCGACAGTAACGGTGACCGCTGACGGCCAGTGCAGTAACGCACCAAGGAGTACGCGATTGGTATTGCGATGACCGACGATCAACACTGTCCCGTCACATTCGTTCGTGAGAATCTCGTCAAGGCATGGGAGAGCACGCCAGGCCAGGTCTTCATAGGTTTCGCCACCAGGAATGCGGTAGTGCCATTTGTCGTGCTCACGCACGCGCCAGAGTTGTTGCGCTTCAGGGTCACGGTCATCGCGAAACCGACCTTCTAATACACCCATGTGGATTTCTTTGAGAGCATCTTTCGTCTGAATGGAGATGTTATGTTCCAGTGCGGTCGGTTGTGCCGTCTCGACTGCACGTGTCAGCGTACTGGTATAAATGGCGGTGGGCGGGTCGCGTTGGAGGATC
Organism: Deltaproteobacteria bacterium; assembly: GCA_043772795.1. GTDB lineage: Bacteria > Desulfobacterota > Binatia > Bin18 > Bin18 > VGTJ01. Next base: position 17,341 of record JAYVFX010000083.1, on the reverse strand, counting down.
TCAGCTATCAACTGCGCTTGCTGTTTTCCGCTGTCAGTTAATGGCGGATTCCCTTGGCCGGAAACGCGCTTTTGCTCGTTCCAGGTACTTTGGCCATGCCGGGCCAGAAAAATCCTGGCCGGACCATACTTAGTCATCATTCTTCTCCGTCAGTAACGCCTGCGCCGTTGCCAATATCTCAGAGAGATGGGCAAGCCCGAGCGTGCGGATGCGGTTAACCGCACGTAGCCCGCGCTCTGCAAGTAGTGCTGCAGTAGTATACCAACGCAGAACGTCACGATCAGGGAGTGAGTAAACGGCGGCATAGCCAGTGAGGAACGCTTGTCGCAACTGCCTCTCGGCAGCTGGGGACAGCGAACCGATGCACCGCCAGTAGCGCAAGCTGGCAAGAAAACTTCCGAGTTCGGCAGCCGCCGGACCAACGGCGACCTGATCAAGATCAATCAAGGTGCCCACGTCCTTTTGGACGATGCCATTTTTGAGGTGGACGTCACCGTGAAGACAGACGAGCGAGCCAGTCGGGGCCTGCCAGCGGGAGATCAGGAGGTCGGCAAGATCTTTTGCCTGCTCCGCTACATCAGGACGGATCTGGCCGATAAGCGCAGCGGCCTGAGAAAGGTGATTGAGATCCAGACGAATGAAACGTGAAACTTCCGGTGGAGGCGGAAGCGTGTGCAAGCGCGCCACGGCGGCGCCAAAGCGCTGCAGTCCCGTGCAAAACGCCGGCTCTCGTAAGTCGGCGAAGCGCTGGCCCACAGCCGGCTCAATAAGGAGCATGCGATGGGGTGTAGAATACGCCAGAACCTGCGGGAGACGGAGGTAGGGATCATTGGCAGGCAGGCTCTGCTTCAGTGCACAGTGATTTCTCACAATGCGGGCGTTTTCATCATCCGCGTACACTTTGGCGTAGGCGAGAATGTCGCCGGTTGCACTGAGGCACTGGGCAGTAGCGGACTTTTCTGGCGCGTACGCCACCAGACGACTGCTGACCCAGGGGAGACGGAACTGACGGGAGAGGGAATCTGGGATTGCATCTAACACCGACAGTGTTGTTATCTTCCGATCATGCGGAAACCTCCAGAAGACCGTCTCTAATACTGGATCGTGCAGAACTGAGGGAAGAGAGTCACACGCGGTGGCAGCGGCGGTTGCTTTCTGGTATGCAGCTGCACTTTTTCCCGTAGCGAACGCACGCGCGGCGACGGTATAGGCGTGGTCGTGGACAGAAAACTGATAGAGCACGCGCAAACTCTCACCCACACGATACTTGACGCGCCGCTGTTCACATGATTGGACCGTGTCCCCAGCGCTCCCCCCGAGATGGGTGGCCAGCCATTGGGTAACGGCGGTTGTATTGAGTAGCGCATCGCGCTGCGGAAGTAGCGGATCGGCAGCGAGCCTGAGTGATGCGGTTGGGGTCATCATTAGAGTTCCTCTCCTTGTCCCTGGACGATGCCGTGCTGCTGGTCCCACATGACCCAACTGCACGGGGTTGCACTGGCCAGGGCAGCGGATGCGGTATGTGAGATCCATGTCAAGTTGGCAACATCACAGGCGCGAAACGTCACACCTGTGCCGGACTCAGATTCCCGCACCCACGCCGCACTTGCGTGACAACGGAGCGACCCTACGGTCAACGGTGCGATGGTCGGACTCCACGCGATACAGTCACGATGAGTAAGGCCCGGACCCACACCCGTGACTTCAACAACGCGGGCAGAAGAACTTTCTAAAGGAGTCACAAGATGAAGGCTTGGCACTGGCTCTCCTTCATTGAGCGGAATGATCAGTGTCAAGAATTCTGTATTTGCTTTTCCTTCGGACACTACGCTAACAATTGGCGCCGGCAGTTTTTCTCCGTAGGTCAAGGACACCCAGCCAGGTTCAAGAGAAACCGCGACCCCTTGAGGAAAGACGAGGGCAACCCCAGGTGCGCGGACGACGGTGTTATCTGCACCGACAGTGATGATCGTACGATTCCAGGCTTCCGGGGTCAGATGATAGCGCAGATTATAGTGATGCGGGTACTGTCCGTGTAGTCGATCGGCAATGAGCCAATACTCGTCAGCAACGAAGACGATCTCACGTTTATGCACCGCCTCGTACACTGGACTCACCACTTCGCCACAGAGGACATCCAATCCTGGTGCGCTCAGACGGCGCACGAAGCGCCCCTGAGCAATTTGTTTTTTGGGCTTACCACGCCGGTAGGGAGTCTGATCAAGGCCATCGACGCACACGGTATTATGAGCGGTTGTGCCTTTGAACCATTGACGCCAGTTTGGCATGCCCTCGTCGTAGGTATAGCGCCCTGGATCAACAATCAGCGGACGTCCGCCGCCAGCAATCTCGACATTGAGAAGATCATAGTGACCGTGACCACCGTCACCCAGGGGGCCGCAGTCAAACATCAGAAAACGTTCCTGTGCGAACGGCGTTGAGGCGGTGCCCCATCCACTACGCTGGATCAAATAGCCCCCCTGCGGGAAACTGACATAGCGCCGCTGTGGGGGGATGCCATGCACCCCACCTGTAGCACCGTAGAGAAAATCCGGACGCCCAAGCAGGATAGCGGCCAACGCAAGTATATCAACGTAACTACCAGTGTCACTGTCAGAGAATGCAGGAATGGTGCCGTCAGGACGGTGAATATGGAGGGCAAACTCACAAGCCCGCGCTAATCGTGCGTCATAGTCTGTGGGAAACGAGAGCCCAAAATGGCGGGCATTCTCCCGCGCGCCAAGCAGGGAACGCAGGACGATCATATGGTAGTGCGTTGAGCATTCACGATGGACACCATCCGCCCACAGGTCGGTGAGTACATTGTGGTGTAGTTCGGTCATGGAAAAGTCGAGCAACGTGCGATCCGGATCAAGTTGGGGAAGGGCGAGGGCAGCGATGAACAACGCATACAGTTCAAGGGTACGGTGATTACGTTCAGGTGTAAGGTACGAGCGCAGGTACTGCACTTGTGCTGCCAGACTCGCCAGGATCTCGCGGTCGAAACCGTCGGTGAGTCCGGGAAACTGCGGCGCGTTGGCGAATAGAGTCCAAGCGTAAATCCAGTTCTGGATGCGACGGCCGATAACGTCGCTCGGATCGAAGTTGACGGGCACCTGACGAATCCATGAACGCACCAACCGTTGCCAGGTGTCGAGGAAGCGCCTCTCACCAGTTTCACTAAAGGCGTGCGCGAGATCCAACCCGTAGTAAAACTTGCTCCACTCAATGCGCCACTCCGCATCAGTGGGAAAAGCGGTGTGGAGCCAGTCCGGTTCACTCCCGAGATCAAGGGTGATCCCGGCATGCGTGAAGCGCCCCATACACACGGCTTCGGCAGTCGGGCGATCACGGTGGGCCTGTTCGATAATGCAAAACACTGAGTGCGGGCTCATGTGCTCTACCGTTACGTTCTTGCACGGTCCCGATTCGCGGGCGGCCCATTGCGCGGGGAGACTGTTGCGCAGTCCCTGCTCCTCATTGGTTAACACTGGACGTGGGAGACAATCGAGCTGGTGAGGAAATGCCATGGTCCCTACCTTTGTATGAGCGAAGAGGTCAGAGGTTCCGGGGATTCTGTCATGCCGTGCCCATCCTCCGGACGCGGAGTGCTATGGACATCGACTGGATACTGAAAGAGTGCGGCAAGCTGGCCAGCCAACCAGTCACCATCGAAGTGATCACGTACAGTGACTTGTGCGGCGGCAGCAAGACGACCAACCAACTGTGAGTCTCTAGAGAGGCGCATGATGGCGGCGGCGAGGGCGACTGGGTCCTCCGGGGGAATCAACACGCCATTGATGCCGTCAGTGACTAACTCGGGAATACCGGAAATTGCAGTGGTCACCACTGGTAACCCACAGGCCATTGCTTCCATCAAGACGTTGGGAATGCCATCGCGGTCGCCATCGTCGAGGACACGACAGGGAAGACAGAACACAGTCGCGCGGCGGTATTCTGCAAAAAGCTGATCTTGTCGTAACGGGCCAGTGAAACGAATACAGTCTGTGAGTCCGAGCGACGCAACACGCTGACGAATAACGTTACTGTGCTCGCCCTCTTCACCAGCAAGAGTCACAGTAAAGGCGATCTGCTGCTGTTGCAGAAGGCCACAGGCTTCGATAAGGACATCGAACCCTTTCTTCGCCACCAGTCTGCCGACGCCGAGGATGCGCAACGGTTCCGCACTCGACTGCTGTCGAAGTAAAGGAGATTGCGCCAAGAGCCGGGCAAAATCCGCATTGACGCCATGATAGACACGCACGATCTTTGCTCCGGGTGCAACTTGTTGTAGATGGAGACGATTAGCCTCGGTACAGGTGACGGCAAAGCGCGCGGCCTGCAATTTGCGTTGCAGCAACCCAGCCGGATTCAGTGACTCTGAATAAATATCTTTGGCGTGCGCGGTGAATGAAAAAGGCAGACCAGTGATCATCGCCGCAAGCCAAGTAACCGTAGTCGCCCCATGCGCGAAATGCGCATGCAAGTGCTGAACCTCGGGAGTCTGGAGAAGACGATCTGCTAATGCGACGGCTTGAAAGAACTCCTTGAGATAAATCTTGCGTGGCCACGCCCAAAAGGTACGCCGGGCACGGAGGGCCTGTGCAAAAGCGAAGGCGGCGACGCGCATGACACCAGTCGGGTGCTGTACGAGCGTCCGCAATAGGGCTGGGAAGAACACCGAGCCATACGTCGCGAGCCACCGATACAGCGGAATATCGGAAACGGAACCGGCGTCTGGGAGATACTCCGGCACTGCACGGATACGATCAACAACAGGATGGCGGACTTTTTCATCTGCGGGTTTGATCACAAACAGTCTCAGTGGGATTCCCTGTTGCTCCAAGCGGTAGATCTCGCTGGCGATGAAGATCTCTGAGAGGCGAGGATAGCCCTTGAGGACATAGGCAACCGTACCGGTGGTTGGCGCGGACCGGCGTAGCTGTTGCTGTTCACGCATAGACCGCCTCCAAGACCGAACAAAACCGCGTTGTACATGTCCCTAACGCATAGTCGCGTTCCACTCGTCTGCGTCCGTTTTGGCCATATCGTTCACAGAGCGCTGGTTGATGAACGAACGAGGTCACCGCCGCGGCCAGCGCCGTACTATCGCCAGGGCCGAATAAAAGGCCGTTCTCTCTATTGATAACGGCACTCGTGATCGCACCGACTGTACTGGCAACAACTGGCCGCCCACTTGCCAGAGCTTCCAAGACGACATTCGGCAACCCGTCACGGTCACCTGTCTGGTCGAGTACGGACGGAATAACAACAAGATGTGAGTTTGCATACTCAGCTGGTAGTTCGTCATGCGTTCTTCCTCCGCAGAGTGTGACCTGTTCAGCCAGACCGAGTGTACGGATTTTTTCCGCCAGTCGTTGGTACTCAGGACCGTCCCCAATGATACGTAAGAAGAAGGGAAAGGAGAGCTGTGCTACGGCCTCCAACAGTACATTGAAACCTTTCTTCTCCACTAAGCGACCAACGGCAAGGAGGCGTAAGAGATGATCTGGTGGAAACGGGCGGGGAACAAATCGCTGCACATCCACCCCGTGCGGAACCAGGCAAACGGGCGCTTCATGACACCGAAGATAGTCAACAGTATCGACGTTACAGGCGATCACACACGCAGCCGCACGCGCGCGTGCGGCTAACTCAGGACCTGCAATTTTGCGCGCGTCTTTGGCATGGACGCTAAAACTATAGGGCACCGCAAGGTGCTGAGCGACGTGGATAGCAACTTCAGTCGGGAGGTGAGCAAAATACGCATGTACACCATGAACAGGATGGCCCACCAACCGCTCGACGATCCAGGCGGCTTGATCTTCCGCATCTCCTGCCGGCGCTATCTGCACCTGGTCGAGCAAGGTCTCACTGCCTGGTTGTGGCGACAAGCCATCGCCCGGTTTCGTCGCAAAAATACCAGCCAAAAGCCCACGCGTCGCTAACGCTTGCATTTCATTCAGGGCAAACGTCTCCGAGCGGCGCGGAAACCCACTCATGATCAGTGCGAGCTGCGGCTGGTTCACCTGTCACTCCCAGCGAGTAAGGCGCGTGCACGGTCGTGAATGCGTGGCAGCCCTTCCATATCGACAGGGGTCTCAACCGACGCCCCTTTTCCGATTGCCGTAAGAACCGCGCTCATCAAGGTTGTTGCGTTCAGTTCATGTGGTTCGACCAGCGTAAAATAGTCACGCTTCGCAAGCAGACGCGCGCGAATCAGTTGCTCACGAACAGGCTCAGCACGGGGAACAAGCACGGCACGGCGACCAAAGGAAAGTAGCTCACACACAGTGTTGTATCCGGCCATCGAGACAACAACATCGGCTTCGGCGTAGTGGCGCGTGAGGTCGGCTTCGAAATCAAGAAAGGTCACATCGGCGAGATACCCGAAACGGTCCAGAATAGCCTTGCGTTGGTGCGCCGGCATCTGCGGGCCAAAGATGACCGTGGTCTGCAGGGCGAAGCGTCGTGGCAACGCGATGAGCCCTTCAAGATACGCTTCGATCATCTCGCTGCCGTCACCACCACCACCGGTTGTGACCAGTACGCGCGGAGGACCACTCTTCCGCTCGCTCGCGACGGTTGGGCGTTTGAGATACCCGCAGAAGCGCGTCTTCCGTACAATATCCAGAGGAAAGCGATACTCGGAGACGGCATTGAAAATGTCCTTGCTGCCGTAGATCCAGACTTCGTCATAGTACTCGCGAATCGTCTCAAAAAAGTGTGTCTTCTGTAAGGAAGTACGCGTACGCTCTGGTTCATCAAGAATGTCGCGAACCCCAAGAACCAACTTGGTGGAAGAGCGTCGACGGCGCAGTGCTCGCAAGGTTTCGAGGAGCTCTCCATCAATGCCGCTCGGTCGTTTGTCGACGATCATGAGATCAGGTTGAAAGCCGAGGACTACGTTCGTGAGTATGGTCTTACGAGTTTGCTTTACCTCTGTGGCACACGCTGAAAGATAACGCGGCTCGTAGCGATCGGCCTCAACACGATCGAGGCACGGCAACTTGATGTAATCGATGCCGTCGGGAATGCGAAATGCGTGGATCATCGGGGAACCGGTAACGATCAAAATCGTGGACTGTGGATACTGCCGCTGTAAAGTTTCGGAGAGAAGCAAGGTGCGGCGAATATTGCCGAGTCCCGTAGTGTCATGAGAGTACAAAAGAATCTTTGGCGTAGAAGGAGAAGATGTTGTTGCTGTTAGGGGAGTGCCATACCGAGGAGAAAACCTCTCCTGGGGCGATGAATTGTGTAGCGCATAACTTGATTGCATTAGCGTTCCTCCTCGTGACTATCGACACGCGATACACTATCGCCAGTCGCAGAAAGAACGAAGCGAAAAAGGTCAGGCCTTTGCTGAAAGTCGGCTCAGGAAAAAACTGAAAGACGTGTCAGGAATTTGCTGATACGGGACGGTTGCGCGGAAGCGAGTATACTACTCCCTCACCATGTGTCGGCAATCACGCCGTGTCGCAAGGCAAAGCGAATGAGGTCGGAGGTCGTACTGAGTGCGAGCTTCTCCAGCAGACGTGACCGGTAGGTTTCGACGGTCTTCGGGCTGAGATGGAGATCCTGAGCAATTTTTTCACTCGTCAAGCCTTCGGCGATACGTTTGAGCACTTGCAGTTCTCGGTCTGTCAGCGCTTCGAGCGGCGATCGTTCAGTCCCCGCCCGCACATGACGCTGGAGCAATTCTTCACGCAGCAGTGCCGGAAGATAGATTCCTCCGGCGGCAACCTTGCGAATCGCTTCAAGCACCTCACGCCCTGGTACGCCTTTGCCTAACAGGCCACGGGCGCCAGCCTGGAGCACACGTACGGCATATTCTTCATTTGCGTGCATGGTGAGAACCAGCACTTTGGACGCGAGTCCCTCGCTCGTGATCTGTTTCGTGGCATCGAGGCCATCGAGCCGAGGCATCGCTAGATCCATAACAATGACCTCTGGTTTGAAGCGTTGCGCTAATCGCACTGCTTCGTGTCCGTCACCGGCTTCGCCCACGACCTGAATATCACCACTATCAGTGAGGAGCTGGCGCAATCCTTCCCGTAACAACACGTGATCATCGGCGAGGAGTACTGAAATCATGTGAGGCTCCTTGGCGCTACCTGCTCGACTGAGGCGCGCCGCAAGGGGATACGTACACGAATCTCCGTTCCCCGCCCAGGCCCTGAGTTCAGTTCAAGCGATCCACCAACAAGGGCAATACGCTCACGCATCCCCAGAAGGCCGAGACTCTTACCTTGAATGGCTCGCTCCTGGCTACTCCCCACATGAAATCCAGTACCGTCGTCCCGCACTACCAAGGACACGACATCATCATCGCACCGTCGCAGTTCGATCCACACATGTTGTGCGTGCGCATGGCGTGCCACGTTGGTCAAGGCTTCTTGAACAACACGGAAACATACTGTCTCAATCAAGGGAGTAGGGCGCGGTTCCAACGGTTCGGTACTGAGATGGACGATAAACCCGATAAGTTCCGCCTGACGAGTGACGTACCATTCCAATGCGGCCACCAGGCCAAGATCGTCAAGCACAGCGGGACGCAGATCGACGGACAGCGTGCGCACTTTTTGCAAGAGGACATCAATCATTGCAAGGCTCTGCGCGAGCCGTTCGGGAGCAGGTGAGGGTGCTTGGGCGTGTGCTTCCACACTAAACCGCAGCGCAGTCAACGTCTGCCCGAGTTCGTCGTGCAGCTCGCGCGCGAGATGACGACGCTCATGTTCTTGTGTTTCTAAGAGCTGCCGTGAGAGGACGCTGAGAGCTTCCTCGACGCGCTTTCGCTCAACGATCTCTGTTCGGAGCGTGGTGTTTATTGCTGCCAGCTCTGCTGTTCGCTCGTCCACGCGTTGTTCCAATTCGTCGTGGGCTCGATGGAGGGCGTCCGCACTCTGTCGACGTGCGGCATCATCGTAAGCGATTTGCACGGCGAGTCTGCGTCCGTATATGGTCGCCCCTCCGACCATCAGCAAAATACAGGCGGCAATTGCGTACTCAAAGCGTTGGAGGGCAGTAGCTGTGGCGATCTGCCTGGCGAACTCGGCCTTTTGGATCTCCCCAACGTGAGTGCGTAAGTGTGCCAGGGCGGTGTTGAGTGCAGCATACTTACGGTCCATCGTCGCCATGCGCTGGCCCGCCTGCCCTGCTTGCTGCTGCGCAAAGTAGGAGAAGATGCGCTCTGCTTCTCTCGTCATCTCCGCCATCGCTGCCTCAACCTCCGTAAAATATACCAAGATAGTCGCCGCATCCGCTTCACCGAGGCTTGTGACCAGCTCCTGGCGTTGGGTTGCGATATGGGTCGTAAAGATTCGTAACGCCTCGTACAGTTTGGCGGACTCTCCGGGCACATCATGGGTATCAAAGACATCGTTGCCCGGTGCGTTGACGGCGATGGCCAGTTGCCCGAGGTGGGAATAGGCGTCAAGTCTCCGTGCCCAGATCTGATTGACAGCGACCGACGCCGTGTAAATGTGCATGATACGGAGGCTCAGATACAGAGTCAGGAGCACGGTAAGGACATCAAACGCCGCTAACACATAGTATAGATAGTGCCAGCGTGGTGGTGAGTGTGTATCCGTCATAAGTGCGGTCCTCTACGCCCCACACAACGTGAGGTAAAGCAAAAAATGTCAGGAAGGACCGAAAAGAGCTGTCCGAACACTGCCGAAAGGTCTGTCAGGATTTTGCTGATAACCCCGACGGCCCAGGTGCGAATCTTCGGCAAGGCACCAGCCAATCTCCAACAGCTCCGGAACGCACGGGTCAATGATCTGGTAGCGGATCATCTGCCCCTCCCGAGTAGCAGCGAGAATTCCCTGATCGGCTAATTTCTGCAATTGATTTGAGACCGCACTAATTTTCATGCCCAGCGCATCAGTAATCTGCGTTACTCCTGAATCGGGAGAACGAATCAAGCAGTGCAGAATACGTAAGCGCGTCACATTCGCCAGAATGCTGAAAATCTTCTCTAGATGGTGAGCCTGAGAAACTTCAAGCAACGGGCGTTGGTGAACAGGAGACTTTGCTAAGCGCCCGCGTAATGTTCGGAGAGGTATGGTTTTGCGTTCAGGGCAACAATTGGCTGACATGACTTTTCCTCGCGTCTTCTAATGCAACGGTAGGAGCCAATGATGACGATCTCTGTTTCACTATTCCATGATATTATAGAATACTTGAACGGCACTTCGCCTTATGAGTGTTCTCAAAAGTAAATCACGCAGTGCAGAGTTTTGTTCCCACGACCTGGGGAAAACAATAGACGAGCGAGAGCGTATCCTTCATGGTTACAATCCTCCTGGCCGATCAGCATGCATTGGTGCGAGAAGGGCTTCGTCACCTTCTGGAAGATTGCTCTGATCTGAAAGTTGTAGGAGAGGCGAGTGACGGGCATGACTGTGTGCGTCTTGTACAACAACTGCGGCCTCATGTCGTGGTAATGGACCTCGCTATGCCTGGACTCGATGGCATTGAGCCGACCAGGCAGATTGTAAGTGAAAGGCTTGGTTCGCACGTCCTCATTTTGACTATGCATGCTATCAAAGCGTACGCCGGGTATCTGCTCCAAGCCGGAGCGAAGGGACTGGTGGGAAAAGAGGCGTCAAGCCAAGAGGTCATCCAGGCGATCCGTAAAGTTGCGGCTGGAGGATGCTATCTTCCCTCTGGGCTCGCTGAAGCCGTAACCAGATGTTATACCCGAAGGGGCACGACAGAGCCTTCTCCTCTCAACGTGTTATCAGCCCGTGAGTTGCAAGTGCTCACACGGTTGGCACGGGGCTCGACCAGTCGAATCATTGCACAAGAGCTGTACATGAGCGCAAAGGCCATCGAATACTATCGTGCCCGATTGCGCGCGAAGCTGCAATTGCAAACCACCACCGATCTCGTTCGCTTTGCTCTGCGTCACCGCGTGATCGGCGATGCATCGTAGAGTATCCCTGGCTTTATAGGCGTCGTCATCGCTCAACGAACCCGCACCGACCGCATCAGGAGAATCGTTACTCCTAATGAGTTTTGACAACCGGAGCGTCAACTGGCGCACGCCACCAGGGACCGAACGATTAAGCGTTTGTTCTCGCAACGGTGCAGGATACCGATCCCGACGCCTGTCAAAGAAACCTGACAGCAATTGTAGGGTTTTCCTAGCCCGCGATTTCAAGTTTTCCTAGTCTTCAGAACTCGACTCCTCCAACCTCGCCCGGTTACCGTAAGAGGGCTACAAATCTCACGGTTGGAGGTGCTCATGACAAAGAATCCACACTTGCTGTGATCCATTCCCATATTCGGTTCGGCTGATGGCCAGAGCGGGACTCGGTAAGGTTCCTCTCTCGTCTTCAACCGTACCTTTACTAGCGCCGACTTTCAAGCGAATTCCGTTGTTCAGTGGAACAGTGCGGCGCGTCTGACGACATTCGTTTCGGGAACTCAACTCACTGCTAGTATTGCAGCGACGGACATCGCTACGGCAGGGACGGCGCAAGTCTCCGTCTCGACGGCCAGCGCCTGTGGTGGTGGGACTTCGACCACCCTACCGTTCACGATCACCGCTCCGTCTGGCGGTGGCGGGGGTGGTGGAGGCAATCAAGCCAAGGCAGAAGCCCAAGGGACACCCGTGAGTCCGCAGTTGCTCACTGGAACGTTTACGCTGTTTCCGCTCACGGAAACCTCGGGCTTTTTCTCCGAGGGCAAACCACTGACAGTAGTCACCACCGCCAGGACGGTTTTCCTCGATAGCAAAGAAAAGGTGATCACCAAAGCGCAGTTCTTTAACCTTCTGGCGCAAACGAAGAAGGTCGAAGTGGAAGGAACGTTCGCCAAGGTCCCGTCAGCAGGCGGCGTGCTGGTCAACACCCTCACCGCCAAGAAGGCCAAACTCAAGCGGTAAAGCTCGATCCTGTGTAACGCTTGACAGCCGGGTGGACGCTGTCCACCCGGTCCTTGCAAAAAATGCTACTAGATTTGGGGGACAAGGGGAGCACCTACAACTGTGTGCTCCCCTTGTTTCTCACTGACAACGGCGACCTGACTACTTATTAAAGTTCGCTTGTACCAAGGTACTGCTATTCACCGTCACGGTGCAGGTCAGAGCCGTGCCCGAACAGGCCCCACCCCAACTGGCAAAAGTCTTGCCTGCGGGTGGTGTCGCGGTCAGTGTCACCGCGGTTCCACTATTGAACTTCGCTGAATACGCATTGCCGCAGTTAAGCGCGCGGTCAGTCCCCGCAGGCGTCGCGGTTACGGTGCCCGTATTGCTGCGGCCAACCGACAAGGTGAATGTCGTGGCGCCACCGCCGCCCGACGGGGCTGAGAAGGTAGCGCCTACGTTGACGATACCATTCGCTGTCACCGTGCAGCTGCCTTGCGTACCGGCGCACGCGCCAGTCCAGCCAAGGAATGTGCTGCCACTGCCTGGCTTCGCGTTGAGCGTGACTCGGGCACCGGCATTGTAGGGCTGCGCGCACTTGTTGCCGCAGGCGATGAGCTTGTCTGTCGAGTCGACGTTGCCGTTGCCGGTCTTGGTCACGACGACTGCGTCAGGCTGGACGTTCGCCGCGGTCATCTGCACGCTGATCAGGTCGCCTCTCTCGTCCGCTGCTGGCACATTGCATAGGCCGTCGGCGCACAGCGCCTCGTTGGTAACTGGATCGTACTGCCCGGTGAACGCATACAGTTCGATGCGGCGCACCACTGCTTGCGTGGTCGGTGCGATGTTGCCCTGGTTGCGCTTGCGGCGGCGGTTACCGTTGCCACCGGAGACAGGCTCGTCTTGGATGATCTGCCAGTCCGACTCGAGCTGGGCGAGATCCATCGGCACCACGTTCGGGTTGTCCGCCACTAGCTCGTTCAGGGTAAGCTGGCGCTGGAGTTCGACCTTGAACACCCGCATCCACTGCGCTTCGCCGTAGAGATCAGGCGCCTCCGCGGGTTCGGGTGCTTGCACCTCGACCACCAGGACGGGCGGGTTGTTCGGCGCCACGGGCTGCTGAACGTAATAGCTCGCAAATGGAACTGCTGTCGGCGGATTGTTCGGGATGAGTGTACCCGGGTTCGCCGGGTCCTCGCACAACCAGTGCGACGTTACGCGGGTCGGATTGGCGGTCGCCCAGGTACCGAAGTGTTCGCACCCGCCGTCTTGGTAGGTCGCCGGGACCCATTGATAGCACTGGCCAGGAAACCAAGGGACAGTATGGGGAAGCGTGCGCTCTGCCCACTGGTGCGAGCCGGCATTATACGGGCTCTCCCAGCGTACCCGCACGCCGGTGGTGGTGGGTATCACAGCGGGAGCGCCGTACCGTTCGGCGCTGAACCCTCCCTGAACATTACCCGGAGCTACACCCTCGATCTCGATCTCGAAGCCATGACAGATCTGGCCGGTGTCATTGGCGATATCGAAGTTACTCAGCGCGCCGTAGATGATTGCAGACTGCGCCCGCGCAGCGATGGGTTGGGCTAACAAGCCCACCGAAAGCGCCGTTCCTATGACTGCCTTCCGATACCAAGACGGTCTTGTATGGGGACGATACAAATGCATGATTATGTCTCCTCAAGCTGAAGAGCGTTGCTCTTCGCAGATAGTATGTAATTCCAGAACCGGTCGATTAGAATTGGGACAACGGCTTCACAAGGTCACGGTGAAAACACTTGCCCGATCACTTGCGGTCTGAGAGGCGGGTCTAACCCTCCGTTACGCAGGTAGGAGGAGAAGACCTCCGCGCAGAGAATCGTTCCGGGTCGCGGGCTCCCGCTTTCCCCTAGAACATCGACATACGCGTCAAGGCGCAGCCGTGCCGTGGTCGGGCTGAAGCTCAGGAGTGCGTGTAGGTTAAGAAGCGGAAGTCGCAGGGTCGTTCTCCTTGATGGTTCTTTCACTGTGCACGGTTGCCCAGTAACAAGGAAACGAAATTCGTCAGGTTTAGGTGGGGTTATGTATCAGGCGGTTGCTGAAACTCGTGTCAGGATTTTTCTGACAGCTATTACTGCGAATGGGAATTGAAACCGGAAAGAGAGGTGGGACGAAGGATTTCTGATTCTCTCGTATGAAAAAGAGGAACTAGGATGTGATTCACAATAGCGACCGACGTTTATTGCGGTAAGAGCGTGGCAGCCGATCACTAAAGTTCAGGAAGAAGTCAGAGAGCCAGCAGCCGGAACGGTGGCAGCCGGAGTAATAGTAGGACTCACTACCTGAGATCTTTCACGGATATGGTTGCGCGGCAGCCGTAAGGTAAGGATACTGCCGCGCCCAAGGGCGGACTCTACTGCAATCGTCCCGCCAAAGAGGTTGGCAATGATATCGCGTGAAATGGAGAGGCCCAGACCGGTTCCTTCACCGAGCGGCTTGGTCGAAAAGAAATCATCAAAAATCTTCCCGACATGCTCCGGCGCAATGCCACAGCCGTAGTCACGCACACGGATCTGGACGAAATTTCCGTCTTCATTCACCGTCACCTCAATCGTATTTGCACGCTCACTGAGATCTTTGTATGCATCAATCGCATTGGCGATGAGGTTCGTCAGCACCTGCCCGAGTTTGCTAGGATCACCATAAACAAAGGGACTTTTGGCCGTACTGGTCGTAGTGAGGGTACACTGTGACTGCCGTAACCGGTGTGCAAGCAGGAGTCCAGTATCCTCAATCGCTTCAACGACGGAGAACGGCTTCTCCTCTCCCGGCTTGAGGTCACGCGTGTGCAGTTTGAGGCTGCGAATATGCGCCGCCGCTTTCTCCATCCATTGTTGAGTTGCACGGACGAGCGTTTCCATCTCAGTCGCGATCTGCTGATGATCGGCCGTTGTGACATCTGTGTCAGTAATCGAGGTTTTGTATTCTTCTACCAGGCTTTTGACAATTTTTAGTGACGAGAGCGACGCGCCGAGTGGGGTGTTCATTTCGTGCGCAATCCCTGCGGTCAGCCGACCAAGCGCCGCCATTTTCTCGGCTTGCAAGAGACTATCCTGACTGCGCTGTAAATTGCGATAGGTCTGCTCCAATCGCTCCAAAGAAACCTGTAACTCTTTGTTTGTACTTGCCAGTTCTTGCGTGCGCTCTTCAACCTTTTGCTCTAATCCTTCGTTGAGCTCTTCGATAGTGGTGTAGGAGAGGGCATTGGCAATGGAGAGCGCGCTCTGGTTCGCCAGCGTTGAGAGGAAATCGCGATCATCAGCGGAGAAAAAGACGCCGGATTCCTTGCGGGCCAGGGCAAAAAACCCCAGCATCTCACCCTTTACTACGAGTGGCACCAGGAGCTGCGCACCCATATGCTCCAGCGTGCGCAGACACTCGCCTCGCGTTTCCTCTGGTGCTGGACTGTCGAGAAAGTCGTACACCGATACGAGACGTCCCTGTCGTTGCAGGACGTGCGCGAGTGGATGGGAGATAGGAAAAGCGACAGGGGTATCTATGACAGGATAGGTTGATTGATAGTCCTGTTTTTCTGCAGAGAGTAAGAATATACCTCCATGCGTCACGCCGAGAGTTTCACTAATAGTCCGCCAAATAAACGCGAGGATCTCGTCGAGACGCAGTGTGGCCGCAAGGGAAGCACTGGTTATTTCTAATACCTTCTGCGGGTTGTAACGCAGGCGGAAAAATACCCGATCGACAGTTTGCTGGAGAAGATCCTTCACTGGATTCAAAAATACGGCAGTCGCGAGGGTAAAGAGCAACGGAAAGACTGGAGAACCTGCCATCTCAGCGGAACGCAGCACGAAGTCAAGCAGTGCTAGGAACGCAACGTAGGCCAGCGTAAGAGTCGTGGTGAGTGTCAGGTAGTACGTACCGCGTTTCAGAAAGGCGTCGATTTCAAACAGATCGTGTTTGACGATGGCGTAGCCGATACTGAGCGGAAACAAGCATGCCGTGAAGGCGGCATAATTGACCGCGATTGTGCCGCCCAATACGCCGGAGACAAACATCAGGGAAGCTGGAAAAGCGAAGCCACTGAGAAAACCGACGAGAATCACCCGGATACGCTGGCGAACGAGATGCGAAGCCGTGGTCCAATAATCCCAGGCGACGGCGCTGAGAAAAACGACCGTCCCAATCCCGACCCCGATCATGCAGATGTTATGGACCAATGAGTACGCGGCTGGGGAGTACAACACGGTCTGGTACGTGCCAACCAGCAGTAGCGCGAACAGAGGAGGGAGCCAGAGGAACACAGAGCGGAAGCGCCGGAAGCGATCGACTGGAAAGACCAGGGAGAGGTGAATAAACGCGAGGGGGAAGAGCGCTTCGCTGAACGCGTGCAAGCGGAAAAAGCGATACGGTGCATACAGGTCCAAAACGGTTAAGCTAAAGAAGCCGATGGTGTAACTCGCAATCGCTAACGACCGACTCGCTAATTCGTTAGGTTTGAGAAACCATACGGCAATCCCCAGAAACGCAGTGACCAAGCCGGTGAATAACGAAGCTCCGAAGAGGAGAACATAATCCCGCCACATGAAGATTTGCGATGGGAGGGTGATCTGCGAGAGCTGCCCCTGTTTTTCCAGCGTATAGGTAATGGCGGAGCCAGGTAGCGATTGCCGAACAACGAGATAGATCTCTTCAGGTGCGGTCACTGCTCGGCCATTTACGGCAATCACCGCGTGTTGGAAAATCTCCGGGTGCTGTGTAACCGACCAATGAGGCAAGCTGACTGAAGCAACGACGCGATTCCCAAGAACGAAAAAGCCGGGAAATGTGGTATAAATCCAGCGCGTGCTAGAGACGCCACAGGTCAAGGCGAGTCCGATGACGGCTGCGAGAAGCAGGAAAGCAAGGCTACGACTGCGGACGTGTTGCTCGTTGGTATTCATAGCGACACAGCGCTCTCATCCGCCTACTGGCGTCCGCGAAGAAGCGCAACTACGACAACTGCCACACACGAGAAGGCAAACCAATCCCCATAGCGCGCATACACCGTCAGTTCTTGGCGCGGAAAAACCTTTTCTACACTGACACCCTCTGAGCCTCCCACAAGCCCGTGCGAGCGCCCGCTGGGATCGATGAACCCAGAAACACCGGCAGTCGCGGCTCGGACCAGTGCACGGCGGTATTCGACGGCACGGAATACGGTCATCGAAAAATGCTGAGCGGCGGCGCCTTCGGTTGCTCCCCACGTATCGTTGGACAGGTTCACGAGGAACTGCGCACCATTCAGAACAAGACTACGCACGAGATATGGATAGGTCACTTCGTAGCAAATGAGGGTTCCAAACGACACCCGGGGAAGCGAGAAAATCGTAGCTCGCGTACCGGGAGTAAAATCATTTGGTCCCTCGGTGCGTCGTGTGCGCAGCATCGAGAACGCAGGCGGAAGGTATTCAGCGAAGGGAATTAAGCGCTGCT
>JAYVFX010000082.1:0-2183 GCA_043772795.1 Deltaproteobacteria bacterium | reverse complement strand
GTGGCCAGTTTTATAACTGACGCTGTTTCTTGTCGAATTCTTTCCAGCCCACCCATAGGTTCGTGCTGAGATATTTATCGCCAAAGTCTGGAAAGAGTGTGACGACAACTCCTTCCTCCAGTTCACGCGCAACCTTGAGAGCCGCCCAGATCGCAGCGCCAGAGGATTGTCCGACTAAGACACCTTCCTCACGCCCTAAGCGATACACAAAGTCATATGCGTTCTCAGTCGACACCGGAATTTTCCCATCAAGTGCTTCTTCATGGTAAATACCCGGAACAATAGAGCTCGCCATATGTTTGAGCCCCTCAAGGCCATGGAATGCATCGTCGGGTTCAACCGCAAGAATTTGCACCTGGGGATTCTTCTCTTTGAGATAGCGCCCAGTGCCCATGATCGTGCCACCGGTACCTATCCCTGCGACAAAATGGGAGATCTTCCCTTGCGTTTGCGCCCACAGCTCCGGGCCAGTGGTTTCGTAATGTGCCAGTGGGTTGGCCTCATTAAAATATTGGTCTGGTTTAAAGTAGCGTTCCGGGTTTTCGTGTAGAATCTGACGACACAAGCGAATCGCCCCATCCGATCCTTCAAAAGGACTACTGAAAACCGTTCGAGCACCATAGGCCGCAATAATCTTTTTCCGTTCAATACTGACGTTGGCAGGAATAACCAACTCCACAGGATACCCTAGAACTGCCCCAACCATCGCAAGCGCGATACCGGTGTTTCCAGAGGTTGAATCGAGAATCGTTTTGCCTGGAGCCAAGAGACCAGATCGCAAGCCTTCAGCTACCATCCTGAGCGCTGGCCGATCCTTGACCGAACCGCCGGGATTAAACCCCTCAAGCTTGGCAAAAACTCGGACGCGTGGAGAAAGACCTACCGTCACTTTGGTCAATTCGAGAAGTGGAGTATTGCCGACCAGGTGCAATACGGATGGCACCCGTTGAGGCTCGGGCGGTGGTAACCCCTCGCCCCATACCGGCACCAGCGACATGTCTCATCCTCCAGCGATGGCAGGAACGATGGAGACCTCGTCCCCAGCTTTCATCGCTGTCTCAAGGTTATTGAGGAAGCGAATATCGTCGCCATTCACAAAAATGTTGACGAACCGGCGAACTTTCCCCTGCTCGTCACAAATCCGCTCCTTGAGTCCCGGGTGGTTACGTTCTAGGTCTTCAACCAACGCGGCCACCGTTGCCCCGGTTGCGCTGACTTCCTCGGCACCGCCGGTGAAACGGCGCAACGGGGTAGGGATCCGCACATGCACGCTCATGCCTATACCTCCTGAGAAAGATCACCCGTACTGTGGCGATTTTCCTGTACTCTGGCAACACCCCTGGAGAACTAGGCTACAGGCCGCAAGCTACAGGCTTTAGAATCTTTTTCACAACCCTCTAGCCTGAAGCCCACAGCCTATAGCCTGGCTTTGCCTTTAGTGAAGCCCTTCTGCCGCAGCGCGACTCGGCGCAGCCTGGTTTAACGATTGATAGAGATGGTCGAAGTCTTGCAATCGGGCATTGATTTCATAGGGTTGTTTGACATTGCCGAGCACTGCTTCAATCGTCTTGTATCCGTTGCCAGTAATGCAGATAACAATCGACTCGTTTCTCGGGATGCGCCCCTGTTCAATCAGCTTTTTTGCCACCGCAACCGTGGTTCCACCCGCGGGCTCAGTAAAAATTCCTTCGGTCTGTGCCAGTAATTGAATCGCGGCAATGATCTCCTGATCAGTAGCCGCTTCACCCCAACCGCCAGAGTCACGTACCGCTTTGAGCACATAATAGCCATCTGCCGGATTGCCAATCGCAATCGACTTGGCAATGGTGTTCGGTTTGACCGGAACAATGAGATCAGAGCCTTTGTGGAGTGCATGAATCACTGGCGCACATCCTGCCGCCTGCGCGGTGTAGATCTTCGGCGTATGTGGATCGTCAATCAATCCGACTTTCTTCATCTCCTCAAACGCTTTAGCGACCTTCGGCAGAATGGTTCCGCCCGCTGTGGGAACGATCACATGTTGTGGGAGTCGCCAGCCCAGTTGTTCGGCAATCTCAAATCCATAGGTTTTCGCGCCTTCTGTATAATATGGACGGAGGTTGATATTGACGAATGCCCACCCGTATTTGTCAGCAATCTCGCTGCAGAGGCGATTCACATCGTCATAATTGCCACGAATGCTA
>JAYVFX010000081.1:0-2035 GCA_043772795.1 Deltaproteobacteria bacterium | reverse complement strand
ACGGGTTTTGAGGTTTTCAATCGGAATCTTCAAAGCTGGTTTGACAGATTCTCTGCCGTGAATATACTAAAGTTATATCTTCTAACTTTCCAACTATGGAGAAACAAGCCGTGCCACTCACAAAAGTCAAAGAGAAGTTTCAAGTAACAATCCCCACGGAGGTCAGAAAGACCGCCCGTCTTGCCGTGGGCGATATTTTGGAAGCCACGGTGACAAATAACGTGATTGTTCTTAAGCCGAAGGTCATGGTTGACCGCGAGGCGGTAGAGACCGCAATTGCGGAAGGACTGGCCGACCTCAAAGCGGGGCGTGTGTCCCCCGCCTTCTCTAATATGAAGGAGTTTAAGAAGTACATGAAAACGAAACACTCATGAAATTTCGCCTCACCACCAAGGCGGAGCGAGATTACAACGCTCTTTCCCCTTCCCTCCAAGCGCGCGTGGATAAACAACTCGCGCTTCTTTTACAAAACCTCCGACACCCCTCTTTACAAGCTAAGAAATACGACGAAGCCCGTGACATCTGGCAAGGCCGCGTAAACAAGCCCTACCGCTTTTATTTCCAAATCGAGGGGGACACCTACGAAATTATCTCCATCATTCCCCACCCCAAGTAGCCTCTTTGAAGTCATGTCCTTTTACGACCGAAATAGCGACCCTGTTAGAATTAATGAAATAGAAATGATTGTGATTTGAATACCGTACAGAGCGAAAAAGTTATTTCGTTTGATGCTATACAGGAGGGGTATGCGGGTTTCTGAATACTTCAATTTACGGGCTCAACAGCCAGAACTTGATTTCGTTGACGTTGATGTTGTCAACGATCTTCGTGTTTTCGTCGATCCCCGAGCGCTGCAACTTCTTTCTACCCTTCCCTCACGAACCCACAGATACAAAAAGAGATCGTAATTGATTAGGGTTCGACTTGCGACTTGCGACAAACGTCACCAGCGTCTAAATTGCCTGCCGCGATGCACTCAAATCCCGATCCCGCACGACTGAGCTATGAGCAACTGCGCGAACTGGTCCGGCAGCTTATAGCTGAAAATGAGCGGCTGCGTTACACCCTCACGATCAACCGCCGCGCTGGAACTCTGCCTCCATAAGGAACGTTAAGCAGGGCCACCGGAAGGACACGTAGTTTCTCCCTGAGACCGCAGGCGACTCATTTCACCGCCAGCATCGTGCTGGCAGGGCTTGGTCTAGCCGCTAATCAACCACACGGCAAACAATGCGACTCTGGCTCCTTTTTGCCGCTCTTCGTCATCCGGCTCTTGTTGAGTCGCTCACACGCCTGCCCCTGCACCCGTGCAAACGCGGCATAGTCCCTGTCGTCCTCGAACAGCGTCCTGCGCGCATTCGCCCGATTGAGCACATGATAGACCACATCCGCCGACGTGGGACACAGCGGTCTCCCCTACGTGATCCTCAACTCGCTCCCATTAATTCAAACAATGGTTCCTGACACCTTTTTCCTGCCTTTATTTGTCCCCTGAAAACTAATCACAAAGTTGCCCTGAGTAAGGCTGACAAGCAGCAAGGTCGCTATGTCAGAGTGGACACCCTGGAGTTGGAAGCGCAGGTCACACGGGAAATCTATCTCGAAGGAGTAGACTTCCCGCTCGTGCTGGTCAAACAAGTCTTCACGAACGAAGACGGCAGCGTCGGCATTCGCTATCTGGTCTCCAGTGATACCACCTTGTCCTTCGACGACGTGACTACGACCTATCACAAACGGTGGGGAGTGGAATGTTATCACAAGTCGCTCAAACAGAACGTCTCGTTAGCCAAGTCGCCCACGCAAACCGTCACCACCCAAACCAATCATTTCTTCGCCGCTTTGTGTGGCTTTCTCAAATTAGAGCGGTTGAAAAGGAAGACCACGTTGAATCATTTTGCGTTAAAGTCGAAACTTTATCTCAATGCTCTGCAGGCCGCGTTCTCTACTTTACGTACGTTAACGCTACCTGTTCGAGTCACCGCGTAAGGTGAGTTATGAAGAACAGCCTGTGGAGTCCCAATCCTCAATCCGGGAG
>JAYVFX010000080.1:0-4486 GCA_043772795.1 Deltaproteobacteria bacterium | reverse complement strand
GACTGAGGAGCGTGGGTTTGGAATTACCTCTGTTGATGCAGATACCGTCTCGATCGTCTTTGATAAGCATGATGTTCAGCCGGTCCTGCCGCCGTCCGTCCTCTCTATGATCGCCTTCTGTGGTCGGGCGAACGGACCAGGCAGCATGACGGTCCCGTTGGTGAGGGTCTAACGGAGGTTATTTATGATGAAGCTAATGCGATTCTCGATTGCAATATTGCTACTGGTCACATTCTGTACATTGAGTACAGCTGACCAGATCTGGGCACAAAATGATCCACGCTACGACCGCATGGACCCGTTGACGTCGAAAATCAGACAGGCGGATGGTACGGTAGGGAGCTGGTGGGATCAGACCCTGCAAGGCATACGGGTCGTCATTGCCAATATCATGAGCTGCGAGGATCAAGCGAATCAGCTCTGCCGTGTGAGCGGCGGTCCGGTGCGGACCACCACATTTAGCTCCGTGACATCAGCCGCCAGTTCCTCCATTACGTCAGTTCCGACAGGCACTAAGACGTTCATGGGGCAGATCATCAATGCCACGTCTGAGACGAAAGCGGTCACGGCCTTGATCTACGGCAACTGGACGAATAGCACCACGGGCGGGATTCTCCTTTGTACGTTGACCTTGCCGAGCACCGTGACCGTCCTGCAGTTGCAAGATGCCTGTCCGGTCGTGACGGCGAATTTTGCATTCTATTACTACACCGTCTCGGTCTACACGTCGGCGAGCAGTGCGCCGTTCAAGGTCTACGCGATGTACTAACAGGAGCGACCATGAAACGACTAACAGCTTTTCTATTTGTAGCATTGTTGCTCGTGCAGTCGCGGGCCTTTGCCGAAGCGGAGACGACCAGCGCTGCGGGAACGCCAGGCGCACGAATCTATACAGAGTTGTTCACCGTGAGCGGCACGTTTACGCCTACGACCAACATCATTTTGGTGACTGGGTGCGGCGGAGGCGGCGGCGGCGGCGGAGGCCATTCTGCTGACCCAGGCGGCGGCGGAGGTGGCGGATCAGGCGCGTGGTGTATCTCACAAATGCCGGTCAGTGTCGTGCCAGGTACCCCACTCACCATTACGGTAGGCATTGCTGGTGTTGGTGGAGCGGCTGGTGCATCAGGCGGGGTGGTATTAACGCATACCACCATTTCTGGCTTACCGATTGGCACCTTTACGATTCCTGGTGCAACCGTTGCGGCGACGACAGGCGCTGTGGGTAATGGGGGCAACGGTGGAACAGCCGGAAGTGTGGGGACGGGTGGAGCTGGTGGTTCAGGGGCAGGAGGGGCAGGAGGGGCAGTGACTGGCATCCGTGTCTCTGGAGGCGATAGCGGGAATAATTATGTGACAGGAGCTGGCGGTGGGGCTTCGACATTTAACGGAGGATCAATTTCTCCCACCAATGGATACCTCATCGGCAGTTTAGCCGGTGGGATAAATAGCGGCACAAAGGGCGGGGGAGGATCAGGGGGCCATAGTCCGCTAGGCGTAGGTGCGTCTGGAGGGACAGGCTCAGTGGGTGCCGCCTGTACGGTTGGATATGGAGGAGGAGGTGGCGGCGGATCTGCGACGTTCGCGGGTGGCAATGGCTGTCCTGGCTATGTTCTAATCAAGGAAAATAAATAATGCGACGATTGGTACTCACGCTAATCATGATGATGCTTACGGCTGGTGTGTGGGCAAGCACAACCTACACCGACCCATCCTGTACAAACAATGGTGATGGGACGGTGGGATATCCTTGTGCCTCGTCTGGTGGCGCGGTCGGCCCCTATAACACCTACACGGGCATTACCTACGCAGGCGGCAATTCATATCTTCAACAAAAAGGCACCACCTTTCCCTTGCAAGTCTCCGTCAGTGAAGGAGGCACATCTGACAGCAACCGCATTGCGTTTGGCGCGTATGGCACCGGAGCCAAGCCCATCATTGAATCCCAAGAGGATGCGCCGAACGCGAGCTTTGTGATTCGTGAGTTGAATGGGAAATACATCATCATCGATGGACTCGAAATTCACGGGCAGACCGGCATTACGGGCGGGAAACAAACGAACGCCATTCGGAACAATCCAACGTCAGGTGAAACCGATGCGTTCGAGCTGCACGTCACCATCACGAATTGTACGATTGGCCCTGTGGTGAGCTTTGGGGCGGCGGGGAATGATGGGATCGATCTGCGTGGACGCGGGATCGTCATCACCTCGAATACCTTTGTCAACATCTCAAATGATGCGGTCTGGGCGGATACGTCAGGCGGCACGGGTCCGTACATCGCCTACAACACCTGCTCGCGTGTCAGCCAGTCGGAGGCGAACGGAGATTGCTATCAGAACGGCGGGCCGACGGCGGGCATCATTGAACATAACTACTGCGATCATTCCGACAAGGATACCAAGCAGTGCATCGTCTCCAACACCGGCGAGATCATCCGCTACAACGAGGTGTATGGGTTCGTGGGCGGCGTCGTGAATACGGCGATTTACTGCGATGGGTTGAACGCCTGCACCATTTACGGCAACCGCGCCTTCAACGGCAAACTCGGGATCGGGAATTACGGGGTCGGCGGCTCGACCTTTAGCAACCTCGTCGTGGGGTCCGCGACATTTGGGATTGAAGTCGCGGCCACGAACAGTCTCGCCCATAACAATACGGTCGATAACATAGGCGCTGGGTATGCGGCGATTCGCCTCACCGCGGCGGCAACGAATGCCAAGGCGTGGAATAATATCCTGAGCGACACCGGCGAGGGCATTCGGCTTACCTCCGCCTCGGGGCACACCGAATCGAACAATCTGTTCCACGGCACGGTGACGACACGCGTCTACAACACCACGACGGGGGGGTCGATTGCCGCCACCAATCCGGTGAACGCGACGAATCAATTTGTCAGTGAATCAGGCGGCGACTATCGCACGAAAGGCAACTCAACGGCACGCCGCGCTGGGTTGGCTTGGGCTGGCTGTACCGATCTCCGTGGCCGCGTCTGCTGGAATGCCCCCGACATCGGGGCCTATCAAGCGAGCAGCGGCGATCAGGCCGCCACCAGAGATCCGCGAACCGTCTTGGAACCGAGAACGATCCTGACTCCACGGACGGTCTTCGAGGCGGGGCAATAAACGGTGCCATTGGAGAGTGTATGAGCCTACGCGCGACTGTCCAGAAAGCGGTTCGAACAGGTCTGAAGGCCATGGACGATATTCAGGAGTCCGCGACCTATGGCGGCGTTACGACGACGGTCTATGATCCTGCGACCGGGACGATGGTCTCAACGCCTGGCGGCGGCGGGATCGTAAAGATGGTCTTCACGAGCTTTTCATTCATGGAGATCGATGGACAAGCGGTACTGGCGAACGATCGAAAGGCGATTATTGCTAGCTTGGATCTTGACGTGGTACCGACATTGAACGATTCCATTACACGCGCCGATGGAACAGTCTGGAATGTGATCGGAATCAAAACAGACCCTGCTGGTGCGGCATGGGTCTTACAGATACGAAGGCCCTAGTGATTACCGCGCCAAACACGGAAAGGCGCCAGCCCCATGCGTAGAACTGATTCGCTCGTTCAAGGGAAAAATCGAAAAAGTTGGTTAACCCCATGGGGTCCGCTCGCTTTGGCTATATTTGCGATCCTCTGGGGCATCCTAATGCTTTGGCTGAGTTTTGCATGGTTAGCCAGTCCTTGATCGCCGCGCCGAAGATGCCCGCATGAAGGAGGCGACACGATGAGCTTGCACAGAGTCTCACGCGTAGAGGTCAAGCGGAAAGACGCGGTGTATAAAAAGATGGACAAGCAATGGCGCGCCTGCCCGAACTGCGCTGGTGTCTTCATCACCGTCTGCTCCAATGGCTGTCACCTCAGTGACGCGGAGATGCAGCGATTCGTTACGTTTCTCAACATGCTGAAGGGAACACGATGACCACCCTGACCATCCTCCTCCTCGGTGCTACGTCATGCGCTTTATCTTCGTCAACCTCGCCAGCCGTACCGTGTGATGGAGCTGTGTGATGTTGGAGGAGGATTATGTCGATCGCTGACCATGAGATTGAGGAGCCGAGCGACGATGAGTGGTGCAACCCCTCACAACCACTCACGCACGTCTAGACTACCCGATTCCGCCGCCGAGGTTCGCTCGTGTGCGCTTGATCTGCCAAGTGCCTTAACTTCCTACCTATTAGTGCATTCAGTCTAATTATCTAGAGAGTCTGCTCAATAGATAACATATATATCTTCGCTGTAACATATTTATATTTACAGTATATTAGAATATGCGTGCTTGTAAAGTGATGAATATAGCACTTTAGCCTTGACAATCATCCATAGAGTAGCTATCGTACGTGTGCGAGAAGAATAACCCACTCAACCACGGAGGAGGCCATGAAGAAGAATAGCAAAGTGTACGGCATGAATTGCAAGTTATTTTGCCTTCTACGGATCAAGCGAACGAAGTAATTACCCAACCCAATACCAAGGAGACGAC
>JAYVFX010000079.1:0-5075 GCA_043772795.1 Deltaproteobacteria bacterium | reverse complement strand
ACGAGGCGGTATTCGCCAACGTGATCCACTTCGATGACATCAGTATCAACTTTCTGTTCTTCTCCTTGCGGCGGGGAAAGTCGGACGGCATCCGGCACGGTACCAGGGGGTAAGAAAAACGCCTCACCAGTTGTCACCAGCGTTGGGGTCGTAGGTTCAGGAGAGAAAAGCCACCGCAGTGAGTTGAGGAACAACAACAGTAACGTCATGTTATCAGAGTTGGTCAGATTCCCTTTGCCTAAATCAAAGGCGAAGCAAACCACGCGATGCCCGTCCTTTTCGCCGGTAAATGCCAGCGGAACTTCACTATTCTTAATACGAGAAGAAATGAGCACTTGCGCCCACGACGGCAGCGCCAATACACGTGCTTTTTTGAGGGGAAGAGCCTCGACATAGTGCAGGTTCTGGAGGATTTCGTGTTCCTCATGCCAATCAAGAATACTGACATCCTCGGCTTCACCGACTGCTGGAAAGAGCGGATTCTGCGGCTGGGGAAAAACATACAAGCTGTTAGCTGGTATCGTCGCGCTTGGCACAACCTGATGAAAGAGCACGATGTCCTGTGGTCTCACCTGCGCTGGGGTGAAGGTTTCCGGCGTCAGTATGGTTAGCGTCAACCCAGGAATGGCGTTACTCACGCGCGTCAGTTCGTCCTGTAACCCTTTCACTGATGAGACGAGGACGAGACGACGGTCATGCAATTCCGCGAGCCAGGCCAGGGCTTGATTGTCGGCGCTTAGCGCATCATTGGGCTCTATTTGCGCCACTAATTTCCCTGGGCCTTCAAATCCTTTCACCGAGAAGGACGTTGCTTCACGCGCTGGCAGGGTGAACTCGCGACGAAAGACCTGCTTGTCATTGAGTCGCACCGTCAGCGTGCCACTCTTGGGACGAGTCGCATAATTGCGGACGATTACATAGGCTTGCGCTTGCGAGTAGCTCTGGAAAGGATTCTGATGCAGGTGCAGTGCGGCAAGGCCGACGTTGTCATCCGTTTGCCCGACACGATAGTACGCGAGATCTTTGAGTTTCTCTTCTGACAACGTTAACGCGCTTTTGGCAAGATCGGTAAACACATAAATCTGTCCTTGTCGCCCTTCGCGATCGCGTTGGGCGAGGGCCAATTCGATCCCCAACTCGAGATTCGTGCCGGTGTCGACCGGACGTAGCGTCTCAAGCAAATGAAGGATCAAGAGGTGATCTTTGGTCAGGCCACTGACGACTTGTGGGCGAGTACTGACAGTGATGAGCATCACTTCATCAAGCACGTTGAACGATTGGACAATCTTCTTCGCTTGATCACGGGCGAGATCAAATCGCTGCGTTCGCCCTTCACGAGCTTGCATACTGGCTGAGGTGTCGACGACCAGCATGTGCCGATGGCCGCGTATCTCTGTCACTATCCGTGATTGATACGGATGAAGAATACCGCCAATCAACAGGAGCAGTAAGAGCGTCTGGAGGAGGAAGAGCAGGTCCGGCGCAAATCGACGCACTCGGGCTTTGTCTTCCTTCACTGCGAGCCAGAACATGAGACTAGGCACTTCGATACGTTGACGCCAACGCTCGCGCAAATAGATCAGGAAGAGAACCCCGAGTACCGCCAGTAATGGTAGAGCCGCTGGATTGAGGATTCCCATGGTACGACCTAGCGAAACGTGAGTAGTCCGGCCTGCGTGAATTCTTCACTCACTACCGTTGCGAGGTTCTTATCAGTCGAAACCTGGGCGTACAGTATTTGCTGTCGGTGACAAAAGTCGTGCAGCGCTGCTAGATGGGCCTGCAACGCTTCTTGGTACTGCTGTAGATGGGCTTTGGAGAGAGAAACCCAGCGTTCACTGCCACTCTCGACGTCGTACAATTTCCCGCGCCGAAACAGTTGTTCCGGCGTCAACTCAAGGGCGCCGAGGATGCGAATAACTTTGACCTCGTAACCACGCGCTTTCAACAGTAACAGGGCTTCTTCGTAGACTGGGGCTTCGAGTAAGAAATCGGAGATGACAATGGCAACGCCCCGCTCACGTGTTTGTTCAGCGTACGCGCGAAGAGCTTCACGGAGATAGGTCTTTCCGTGTGGCGTGAGCGTTGCCAAAAATTCCGGCAGGCGAGAGAACTGACTGCGGTGACGAAGCACTGGTGCCAAGCGGAGGGAGGATTGCCCTTTGTCAGGCGCAGTCAGTGCAGCCAGACGCAGTGAGTCATTATTATTGACAATGATGTACCCCAATGCCGTGGCAAGGTCAGAGGCAAATGTAAATTTCTGATCAGCACTTGGTGCTCCCATTGAGGCACTGGTATCAAGGAGCAGGTGATAGGGGATCTCGCGTTCCGCGGTAAAGGTCCGCACGACTAACCGATTGGAACGCCCGACCACATTCCAATCGACATAACGGAAGTCATCGCCGGGGGTATAGTCTTTATACGACTCAAATTCGATTCCCCAAGCTTGGGTGCTCCGTGGAATCGGCGTTTCGCCTGGACGGACGCCGCGCGCCGTACGCACACGGACACGTAAGCGATCAAGCTGACGAAGGAAAGTTGAATCAATGACTCCCATGAGTACGTGCGGTTATCGTCGGAGTTTGCGCGCAGACTGGATAATGCGTTCAACGATATCGGTGGGATCAATGTTCTCCGCTTCAGCAGCAAAGTTACGCACTAAGCGATGATTAAGAGTGGGAACAGCGATCTGATCGACATCATCGTAACTGACGTTGGCTCGCCCGTCGAGCAGTGCTAGCACTTTTGCGCCCAGTATCAGCGTTTGACCGCCCCGTGGACTTGAACCGAAGCTGACATAGCGGTTGACAAAATCGTCTTTTGCCAGCTTGATCTTGGCGGTGTCGGCCTTGCTGAGGTATTTCGCGTTGGCAGGAATAGTGGCGTGGATCAACGCCGCAATGTATTCCTCGATGTGCGGTGCAACTAATACCTCACGAACGAGTTGCCGTAACGCGAGGATCTTTTCTGCCGCTACGGCATGGTCAAACACCGGACGAAGATCCGCGGTCGCATTGGTCGTCGTCGAGCTGATAATCTGTTGCACTTCATGATGTGAGGGATAGGTCAGACGAACCTTAAAGAAGAAGCGATCCAGTTGTGCTTCCGGTAGTGGATACGTTCCTTCCATTTCAATCGGGTTCAACGTTGCCAGGACGAAGAAGGGTGGGGCCAAGCGATACGTTGTTCCTGCGACCGTCACTTGCTGTTCTGCCATGGCTTCGAGCAACGCGGCTTGAGTTTTTGGGGTGGACCGGTTGATTTCATCGGCCAAGAGGATGTGGGCAAAGATCGGTCCTTCAACAAAGACGAAGTCACGTCGACCATCGTCACGGTCCATGACCATACGTGTCCCGGTAATATCAGCGGGCATGAGGTCGACTGTGAACTGCACCCGATTGAAACTCAGGTTCAATACGTCTGCGAGTGAGCGCACGATCAGCGTTTTGCCGGTACCTGGAACTCCTTCTATGAGTACATGCCCACCGGCAAAGAACGCGGTCAGAATGTGACGAATAAGGTCTCCGTGGCCAACCACCGCTTTGGCGAGTTCGGCTTCAATCCGGTGAAAGGTCTGTTGAAATTCTGTGATCAACTGGGTAGCGGGAGATTCACTCACCGGGATTCTCCTCGAGCAAAGACTCGTTTGACAATTTCTTCGTACTCGGCTGGGACTCGCGATTTACGGATGGTGTCATCGAGTGATTGTTGTTGACTGAGGCCGCGGGTAGATTTCTCGATAATGCCGCCAGTGTCTTTATCATCTGAGTTCGGTTCTCCCTTGTTACTCTTCTCATGGGTGGTTTCGAGGGAGAGCTGAAAACTTTTTGAGCCATCATTCAGGACCGCCTGTTCGCCATAGATGCGTGGGTCAGTACCACTCCCGGCCCCAGCTCCACCTTCACCTGCTTCACCACCGCTGCTCGGTAGTTGTGGACTATCGGGACTGGGTTGAAACGCTCCACGTGCGTTTTTGCGATCCAATTGCGCGTGTTCAAGTTTTTGAATGCCACTTCCTTGCGATGGCGCCTGGGACGCGCCACTGTCCCTGGCGGGGGGGGGTCTTTTTTCCCGTTTCCTGGCCCACGATTGTTATTTTGGGCGACCTGCTCAGCACTGGGAGGGAGATTCTTCGCCTCTGCTACGGTATTCGGGTTTTTCGTTTTGTCAGACGGCTGTAACGCTAGGCGGCTATCCTCTTTGCGTTGGGTTGCGTCTTTCTGTTCCTGGGCATTCTGGCCTTTATCCGGTAGTCCTTGCAGCGCCTGACGAATTTTCTCCTGTAAGGCTTCTGGCAGCGACGCAAGCGCGCGCGCATCCTGCGGGTTGTTCTGTGACTCTTGTGGCGCGCGTTCTAATCTGGCTTCGCCCTTGGCTTGCTGAGGATCTTGGTTATACAGACTGCTTTTCCCCCACTGGTCGGACGGTTCGGGAAGGAGTGACATCTGTTTATTAATGGCTTCGCTTGCGCGTTCTGGTAGTTCCCCAAGGACTTGTGCCAAATTCTCTGGTGAAAAGGGAGAGGAGGCGGACTGCGATGACATCAGTGGCACGCCAAGAATAAAAAGTGCAAAGAGCGAAGCAAGCAGAAAAGGCACTACGTGCCAGGGGATGCGTCGTGGCGAGACTTGTTTAACCGTCCAATCTGCCAACAGACCGGTGTTTTCGCTCAAGAGGTGAGGCCAGAGTTGAGACGGCTGTGGTTTACCGATTGCTCCGGCTGTGAGTTGTGCGACTAGTGTGGAGAGCCGTTCCTTTAACCCGAGTTTTGTATCGATTCGGCGGGCGGTGAGGCGGACGTCAATCCATTCCGTCACTGACCGTCGCA
The DNA here is from genome assembly GCA_043772795.1 of Deltaproteobacteria bacterium. Taxonomy (GTDB): domain Bacteria; phylum Desulfobacterota; class Binatia; order Bin18; family Bin18; genus VGTJ01. The sequence continues at coordinate 247 of JAYVFX010000079.1, read as the reverse complement.
GAAAAAATAGCAATAGGAACGCCAACGCAAGCAGGACTGGCCAGGAAAGCACGGTGAACCATAGAGGCGAGAGGGTAAATGCACAAAGCACGAGCAGCGCGACGCCCAAGGCGACGAGAGTCCCCAGGGTATATAGGTTCCGTTGAAAGCCATACCAGTTCATCCGCGACCGGATCCGTCGCAGCCGGTCTTCAATATCAGCCAATGCGAGGCGTTCTTCGGTACCTGGGACACCGACCATAGCTGT
>JAYVFX010000078.1:0-6562 GCA_043772795.1 Deltaproteobacteria bacterium | reverse complement strand
CAGAGAAGCCGATGTTGACGGTGTTGAATAAATTGGATCAGCTGCCGGAAGAAGCAGAAGACGACGAGACTTCGCCCCGTCTCCTACTGCGCAGAGCTGCCGACTGCGACGGGGAAAATCAGTTGTTTGGCATTTCTGCCCGCACCGGCGACGGTATCGCAGCAGTGTTGGCGGCGCTTGAACGGCGACTAGAGCAAAACCGAGAGGTCGTCCACTGTGAGCTGCCGTTAAGCGCTGGGGATGTGGTGGCGTGGTTGCGTCGCAGTGGCAAAGTGGTAGAAGAGGCATACTCTGAAACGGCTATTAACGTGACCGCTCTGGTTTCCAGTAAGGTTGCTGGGCAGTTGCGAAAACGGCTGGCGACGGTGCACGTTGGGTAACTTTATGTCGATGTGGAACGAGTAGTGACTTCCTCGGCTATCCTTAATCTTCCGAATTTTTTGACCCTGCTCCGCATCGGTGCTATCCCGATTTTTCTGATTCTTCTGACTGACGGACGTTTCACCGAAGCGCTGATTGTCTTTGCGTTGGCCGGCCTGACTGATTCGTTGGACGGTGCGATCGCGCGGCTCACTGATACGCGGACCACTCTCGGCTCATACATCGATCCGCTCGCCGATAAGCTCCTTCTAGTGAGTTCATTTCTGATCTTGACATTTCTGGGGTTTATTCCCCACTGGCTCGCTATTGTAGTGATTAGCCGCGATGTGATTATCCTCCTCGGATTCCTGGTGTTATTTATGATCACCGGTCGGTCGATTGTGATTCGTCCGACCTTTATTGGCAAAGCGTGTACGTTCTTCCAGCTCCTAACGGTGACGCAGACGTTAGTCGCTTTGCACAATCCGGCGTGGCGGTTCCCGCTTTTATGGTACAGTACACTGACGTTTGCTGGTGGGGCGACGGCCGTGTCGGGGTTGCAATATTTAATACGGGCGTTTCAATGGCTTCATTTTCAGGACGAAGAACCGCCTTTGCATATCAATCATGAACACCGCTCCGGAAGTCACGATTACCAACCGCGATATTCGACGCAGGCGCGCAAACCTGAGGCGACTAGAGGATAAAAGGGCAGAATCCGAACTCCAGCAGTTTGCGTAAACGCAATTCATGCGGTAACTAAGTGAGTATGCAAAATTTATTGTAAAAAAGATTGCAACCAAATACGCCCAGGGTAGTCTCAAAGAGCTATTCTTCCAAATAATTTTGTATACTCACTTAGTGGGAAGAGGGGCTTTGATGGTTGCTGTAGGAGTAAGATGACAGCCGAGAGGGGTGGATTGTGATTCGGGTATTTCCCCGTATTGAGGATGCGAAACTGATGGCGCTCTTTCGCAAGGGTGTGGAAGGACAGTGGTCAGCGGCTCAAATCGACTGGGAGCAGCCGTTACTGTTGGATCCTCAGGAGCAGAAAGCTTTGGCGCACGTGCTCACGCCGATCTACCTGGGAGAACAAACTGCCATGGTCGGAGCCGGCTCGGTGATCCCGCAGTTTTTTTCCGCTCATCAGACCGAAGCGCAACTCTATCTGGCGACGTTCCTCCTCGACGAGGCGCGCCACTTCGAAACCCTCACCCGCTTCTACCACAAAATCAATCAGCGTCCGCTAGAAGTACGCGACTTGAAGGTCATGTTTCGTTACCAAGCCCGCTTGTTCAAATCGCGTGACAAAGTGGAGTGGCTGTGGGGTATTCTTGTTAGCGACATTTTCGCGCGTCATTTTTACGGCATCATCGCAAAAGCGCACCCGGGTTCGTTATTTGCCCATATTGCAGGCCGCATCCTTACTGATGAAGCGCGCCATTTAGCGTTCGCCGAACTGTACCTCAAGGCAGCGTTGGCGCGTTCGCCCGAACTCAAGCCGGTATTTCTGAAAATGCGCGATGAATTGCTGGTGCTGGTGCGCGAGATTTATCTGGGGGTCAAGGAAAAAGCGATGTTCATCGGTCTTGATGAGAACCTGTTGTTCGGCGGTGTGACTGAGGACATCGAGAAAAAAGTGCAACGACTTGCGATGGCTGATACGGAACAGGATAGTGCGGAGTGAAGTCCGAGCGTTCTGCTCCTCGCCAATTGCCGCACTGGCCGCGGGCAAACCGACCCGAACAATTAGTTGAACGGCAAAATCATCTGCGGTCCCTCTCCCATTGGCAGGCGACGTATCATCATGTGCTTGACTGGCCAATTCCTGCCGAGGGTTTGGCGAATTTCCAAGAATGTCTCACTGGGCACCTGGTGCTGCCGGTCGGCGTCGTGGGGCCACTATCCGTCAATCTGGGACAGTATACGTTGACTGGCGAAGGTGACGTACAAGAACAAGCACGACAAGATGACCGGGTATTTGTTCCGCTTGCCCATACCGAAGGCGGATTGTCGGCGTCGATCCAACGTGGAATTAGTGCGGTTGCTCTTGCTGGTGGCGTAAAAACCTACGTCCTGGCTGATCGCATGACGCGCGATTCGTGTTTTGTCTTCCGTTCGACTGAAGAAGCATTAGCGTTAGCGCACTGGGTTGAATCGCGTACAGCGGAGATGGCTGAATGGCTCACCGACGCTACCAAAGCGACCCGTAACCAGCAACCCGTAACAGAGGCAGAACGAAAAATAGAGACAGAGAAAAAAAGAGCAACGACGGCGGCAGTTATCAGTTCGCATGCGGTATTGCGTGAGGTGCAGACGCATGTCCTTGGGCCGATGTGTCACTTGTTGTATCGGTTCACGACTGGAGATGCGTGTGGGCCGAATATGATGACGCGTAATGCGTATGCGCTGAATCAAGAGTTTGTCCTGGCACGATTTTCCGTGGAAGCTGGGATTACTCCGCTGCATGTATTTCTGGAAACCAACATGGGAGGGGACAAGAAACCCAGCCATGCGTTTTTTCAGTTTCCTGGCCATGGGAAGGTTGTTGTGGCTGAAGCGACTCTTCCAGGCTCTGTGCTGCGGCGAGTGTTACGTGTCAGTGCCGATGCGATTGTTGCTCTGGAACACGCAGGCTTACATGGTGCGCACGCCAGTGGGATGCAATCGTTTGCTTTTACTCCAGCGTCCGCAGTAGCGGCGATTTTTGCGGCGACCGGTCAAGATCTGGGAATGGTTGGCACCAGTAGTATGACCCAAGCCACGGTAACACGTGTCGAGGACGGGATTCATCTCACCATTCGTTTCTCTGGTCTTGAAGTAGGGACCGTTGGCGGCGGAACCAGCTTGCCGCATGCGCGTGCCTATTTGCAACTCACGGATTGTCTTGGCGCAGGAAAAGTCTATCGCTTTGCGCAAATTATTGCTGCCACGGCGTTGTGTTTGGAGCTGTCTGCCGCAGCGAGCATGGCAACAACTGGTAGTGAGAATTTTCTCCAAGCTCACTTCGAGCGGGGCGGGGTACGCTAACCTCATTATTGGATCAATGACACGATCGCTCAATCCCCCAATTCAGTTGATCGTAAACCCGACGTCAGGACACGGGCGTGGTACGAAAGTCGCCGAGCACGTGAGTCGCATGCTCCACACGCGAGGTGTTGCCCACGAACTCCACTACAGTGCCGCACCGAATGAGCCGACCGCACTGGCACAGGCGGCTGTCAAAGATCGGTGCCAGCGTGTTGTCGCGATCGGTGGTGATGGGCTTGTGCATCAAGTGGCCAATGTTTTAGTCGGTACTGACACTACGTTAGGGATTGTTCCGACTGGAACGGGAAACGACTTTGCGCGGGGCGTAGGGATTCCGCTTGATACTGACAGTGCTGTCGGTGTGATTGTCGACGGTATCGAACAACGAGTGGATGTTGGGCAGGCAAACGACCGCTACTTTTTTTCTATCGCGGTTATGGGGCTTGCGGCTGAGGTCAATCGTCGCGCCAATCAGTTCAAACGGTTTCGTGTTAACGCCTTGTATACAGCAGTAACCATCGGATCAGTCTTCCTTGATCATCCCATCAAGTTCACTATCCAATATGATGGACAGATTCGGCAGTGTTACAGTTGGTTGATTGCGGTAGCGAATACGTGGAGTAGCGCCCGCGGCATGGCATTAGTACCGGCAGCCCGGCCTGATGATGGCATGTTAGATGCGTGTATCGTGAACGGTATGGGCAAGCTGGAACTGCTCTATACGTTCCCGCGAGTGTTTGCTGGTCGGCACATTTATTCGACAGGGATCGAGACGCTGCGCGGACGCGAAATCACCATAAGTGCAGAAACGCCATGCGAGCTGTTTGCTGATGGCGAGTGCATCGGCTCTCTTCCTATGACCCTGCGGGCAATACCGCAGGCCTTGAAAGTTGTTCTGCCGTACGGAAACGACGGTAGGAAAAATCGGTGAAATGTGGTACAGCCACGCGTTGTGCGTCCCAATGGGGGGATATATACCTAAGGAGAGTAGTCAGTAGCCAGTAGAGAAAATGCAGAACACGCCCACTACTGGCTACTGACTACTTTTGCGGAGACATTGCATGGCTTTTGAAGAAACGTTCCTGAACATCCGTGGCACCAAGATCCAGATGCTGAAAGGTGGGTCGGGTGATCCACTATTGTACCTGCACAGTACTGGCGGTGAAGTTGCGTGGCTACCATTTTTTGAGCAGTTATCACAACACTATACGGTGTATCTGACTGGCCATCCAGGATTTAGCAAATCGGAGGGACTGGAAAAGATCGATACGATCGAAGACCTGGTCTTTCATTATACCGATGTGATGGATCATTTAGGGCTGACACAACCCTATGTTGCCGGTTTATCGCTTGGTGGATGGATCGCTGCGGAGTTTGCGACGCGCTATCCTCAGCGCATTCGTAAATTAGCGTTGATCAATGCCGTTGGCTTGCGAGTGCCAGGTTCGCCAACCGCCGACATCTTCGCAACCCCACCAGCAGAAACGCGTCACTTACTGTTTTGTAACGGCGATTCTGATCTCGCGAAAATGTTTGTTCCTGATGTGCCGTCCCCTGCAGCGTTAGAAAACATATTGAAAGCACGAGAAGCTTCGGCGCGTGTGGGATGGAATCCGTACTTCTGCAATCTCAAACTGCGAGATCGACTCTATCGTGTGACCGTGCCGACGCTGGTGATCTGGGGCGACTCTGATCGTTTCGTGCCCGTTGCGCATGGCAAAGCGTATCAAGAGGGAATCGCAGGAGCAAAGCTGGTCATCATCGAAAAATGCGGCCACGCGCCACCATTGGAGAAACCGGCGGAGACGGTGAAGATACTCACGGAATTCTTCCGCGGGTGAGATGAGTCACGGAATACGCACCACGTTTCTCGTATTGCGTGGTGGGTAAAAACTCAAGGCAGCGGTAACGTCTTATGGACAATCCATTCTCCCCCGACATGTTCGAACGCATGGATGATAGCAACGACGCGCTGTTCTATGCGGCGCCACGAAAAGTCGTCCACATTGATGATGGGGCGATTGGTGCAGCGGGTCAGGCGATTGCCGCTACGCTGCCTACTAACGGCGTATTACTTGACCTCATGAGCAGTTGGCGCTCGCACTTTCCACCGGGGTTTGCCAAACAGAAGCTCATCGGTCTCGGGCTTAACGCCGAAGAAATGGCCGATAACTCTGACCTTGATGAACATGTCGTTCATGACCTCAACGTTGATCCGCATTTGCCGTTTCCCGACGAGACCTTTGACGGTGCTGTCGTGACGGTCTCTATTCAGTACATGACCCGCCCACTCGAAACATTTGCTGACATGTGCCGGGTACTGAAACCGGCTGCCCCTTTTCTCGTCCTGTTTTCCAATCGCATGTTTCCTACCAAAGCGGTGCGGATTTGGCAGTCGCTCCGTGATGGACAACGGGCGAGCCTGATTCGCGCCTATTTTGAGCATGCCGGTGGGTTCGATCAGCCAGAGTTTCGCGACTTCAGTCCGCATCCCGGTATCGCCGATCCACTCTTTGCCGTCTGGGCACGCAAACGTATGGCTTCAGGATGATACCGAGGAAGCAGTGGCGAGGGGAGCGGTGTTTCGCGTAGTGTAGCGCTCGACCAGGATTTGCAAAGTCTGCCCTACTGCGTGAAGCTGTTGGACGGATGCCTTGATGTTTTGTATGCCGTCAAGGTTCTGTGCGCTGGCGCGCCGCACGCTGACCATCGCTGCCGCGACTTGATCAATGCCATCCATTTGCTGCTGACTGGAATGGGCAATCTGATTCACTGCGTGTGTGGCCTCAGTGATACCTCTTGCTAGCGTTCGGATACTTTGGTTAGCCTCAATTGATTGCGATATCCCCGCTTCGACGGATTGTGTTCCCTGTTCCGTGACCAAGACAGCGACGTTTGCCGCTTTTTGAATGTCATTGAGGATGGTCTGTACCTGTGCCGTGGCCTGCTTCGACTGCCGTGCTAAGGTTTTGACTTCTTGGGCGACGACGGCAAACCCTTTTCCGTGTTCGCCGGCTTTTGCGGCTTCAATCGCTGCGTTTACTGCTAAGAGATTGGATTGCTCCGAGAGATCGTTCACCGCCTCGATAATAGTGCGAATGGTTCTACTCTGTTCCCCGAGCTTGACGACGCTGTGGGCGATGGACTCCATTTGTGCACGGGCGTGCTGGAG
>JAYVFX010000077.1:0-7317 GCA_043772795.1 Deltaproteobacteria bacterium | reverse complement strand
GGGTGGGTCGAGACCCACCCTACTCTATTGTCCGAGGTATTGGTCATGGCGATCCGCCCAATCAGACCCCTGGCTACTGAAGGCGCCAATGAACTTTTCGAGCGGATCATCAACAAGATGCTGAATGGCAGCAGCCAGCCACTGGACAGCCAATGCTTCAGGCGCTTGTCCGCTTTGCTCCGCCGTTTTCTTGAGGGGCTCATACACGTTGTCTGGTATGTCTAGGGTAAGAGTATGACTCATCTGTCTTTCCTCCGCTTTCATCTGATGCCAAAGCCGTAGGAGGGGTCAAGTCCCCGCATCGTGGATCAAATCAAGCAACTCGTGCTTCAGCAAGCGGTTACGTTCGCCAAGCGCCTCTACAATCCGGTCGAGGGTGTGGCGATGCTCGGAGAGCTGGTGTCGTGTCAGCTCGCTCTGGGCGTCGATGATCCGGCGCACGGCCGCATGGCAGCGAGCGGCAATGTCCCCCGGTAGAGGGTGGCGACGGTCGAGCCGCACGAAACCAATTTCCTCGGACATACCGAAGTCATAAACCATCGCCTCGGCAATCCTGGTCGCTTGCTCCAGATCGTTGGACGGACCGGTCGAGTCGCCGTGCCCTTCCCCATAGTAAAGCCGTTCGGCTTCCCGGCCTCCCAGCACCTGGCAGATGAGGTCCTCCAGTTCCGGCTTGGTCTGTGAGCGGCGCTCGTCTCGATCTTCAATGGCGGCGTACCCGCCGAAGTTGCCGCGGCCGACAATCGTCACGTAGATAGGCGGCTTGCCCGCAAGACACATCATCAGCGCGTGCCCGGCCTCATGGCGAGCTGTGCGCAAGGGATCTGTGCCTGCCTTTGCCTCGCCCATCGTGACTTTCTCGAAGGCCTCGCCCAGGATGGCATCGTCGATGACACCCTGGTTCGCGAGCGCCATGATAGAGGCTTGCGCCAGAATACTCTCCAGGTTCGCTATCGACATCCCCGCGCTCTGGGTTGCGATGCGCTCGATCATTTGCGGACTCACTTCGTGCTTCGCCTTTGCCTCCAAGCGCATCCGCACGTACATCTCGCGCTCGGCTCGCGTGGGCAACTCGACCTCGATCGTACGGCTGAAGCGCCGCAGCAGTGCGGGGTTAAGCAGCTCAGGATGGTTGGTGGCCGCGAGCACGATCAGCGGTCGGGCCGTCGCCTTGGAAAAACCATCCATCTCCGTCAACAGCGCGTTCAGGGTTCCCTCTTCGGCCCGTCCAGCACCCGGAGAGCCAGTGCGTGTCTGGCCAATGGCATCGATCTCGTCGATGAAGACGATGCTCGGCGCGTACCGCCGCGCCCGCGCGAAAAGGTCACGGATGTTTTGTGGACCGCTCCCTTGCCATATAGTGACAAAGTTCGTGGCTGACTCGACCAGAAAGGCACAGTCGGATTCGCCCGCCAGAGCCCGCGCAAGCATCGTTTTTCCCGTGCCCGGCGAACCTGTCAGCAGGACCCCACGCGGCGGGTCTACTCCGGCGGCGGCATATTTCTTGGGCTCCCGTAGCCAGTCACGAATGAAGGTGAGGGCTTCTTTCGCTCCTGCCGCACCGATGACATCGGCAAAACGGGTCGCCGGCCGCTCGACATCGGAGACCAGCGCGCCAGTGTCGGCACTGCGCACCGCACGCACCAAGCGAAAGTTGCGGCAGCGTACACGCAGTCGTTTCTCGCCTTCGCCGATCACCAGCGCCGTGTCGAACACTACGACCTGATTTTGGCGCGCCAACTCGGCTGCCATCCGCTCCATGCGCAGGCGCTTGGCGATCCCCTCGACTTCTAATCGTAGCGCGTCCCGTTGACTCTCCCAGTCGTCCAGCTCCCGGCCACCAAGCGACGTCCGGATCATGCCCCGTGCCCCACCCGCGCGCACACAGGTGAGGAGCAACTCCTCATCCACGCCTCCCGGAGCAAGTCTGGTCGTGTCCTCCTCCAGGGAGAAGGGGAACACCGGAACCTCCGACATGCGGGCGTGGAGCTGTTCGAGGAGCTGCTGACCTGCGGCGAATCGCCGCGCCGCCAGGGGGCTGTGGTCGAACGCCAGGACAGTCTTGTCGGGACCAAATGGTGCAGACACGTCCCGGAATGCCGCAGCGATATCTTCATACTGCACAGACATCTGTACCTGCAGAGCGAGGTCCAGAAGGACGAAATCCACCGCCCGTTTCGTGAGAATGTCGAAAACCTGCTCCATGCCCAAGGCAACGCACCATTCTACTTCCGGAAGAACCTCGGTGTATAAGCGCCCGATCAGCGCGTCCCCAACGAAAAGAACCACGGGGCGTTGTGTATCCCGAAAGAGCCGGCTGGCAACCTCACCGGCATGCTCCTCGTCAATCTCCACCGACACCTCCTTGGTTCCGGCCAGGGCAGTGTCCACGCGCTCGTCCGCGAATAACTGACAAGCCTTGAACACCTCTTCCTTGAGGAACGCTTCCGCCTGCGCCTTGATCGTGCGGGCGTCGGTTTGCGCGCCTTCGCGCATGACGAGAGCCAGAGGGACCTCAGGAACAATGGTGTAACGCTGCCCATGCTGCCGCTCCAGGAGCGCACCCACGCGCATGAGTTCCGCATGAGCGATGCGCGTCAGATCGTCCACGCGCAGGTGATTGAACAGAATCGGATAGCCGGTGGCCAGCCGTGAACAGAGCGCGGCGGGAAAGAAAGGTTCACGCGTGCGCGGATCCACTTCGGAACGGAGGGCATCCAGAATAGTGTTGCGGTGGAAGGTCGCATTCGCGTGGTGCACCCCAGATATGTTTTCGTTGTCATACAGCGTCCGGCCCACATTGGAGGTAAAGATGACAATAGTATCCCGGAAGGCCACGTCCTGTTCGGTGTATTTGTCCTGCAGGCGGCCAGCGTCAAGAACCTGCAGAAAGAGCTGAATGGTGGAGAGATGCGCTTTCTCGATCTCGTCAAAGAGCAGTACAGCATTGGGATTGTGCTGGACGAAGTCGGTCAGGACTCCTGGTTGCGCATCTTTATAGAAGCTGGGGATGCCCACGAGGCCCGCCGCCTCGTGGGTATGCGCATAGGCGCTCATGTCAAAGCGCTTGAAAGGACGAGCGAGAAAACCGGCACCGAGTTCCGCCAGGAATGTTTTTCCCACGCCAGGCGGCCCCGCGAACACGAAGAGCCCCGCTGGTCTCCGCCGTTCGGTGTCTGCTGCCGCCACCACTTCGGTATTGAACAATCCATCGATAAACTGCTGAATCGCGTGGGTTTGCCCATAGACACGCTGAAGCAACTCAGTCCGGAGCCCTCGTAGGCGGCGCGTTAGCTCGCCTAGACTGGACGGCGCCGTGGGAGTCTTCTCCGCTGGCGACGCCGTAGTTGTGGGAGCGGCGTCACCTTCAGACCCTGTGCCACCTCCGGCCAGAGCGGCAAAAGCAGCGCGCACGAGATGACGCGCGTCGAAGGGTTCTTTTGCCTCGTGCGCAAACTGTTGCGCCGCGGCGAACACGGCCCGGCATGCAGGAGAGCGATGGACCGCTGTCCCAATCTGTTGGACCCCGGCATTGCCGAAGAGTTTGCGCAGCCTGCGACGGAAACGCTGGGGTTCTAGGCCGAGGTGCTCGAACTCACTGCGAATGGCCGCCCGAAGAGGTGTAGGGATATTCCCCGTTCCGTCTTCTGCAACTTTAGACAGTGCGATGAGAAGATGTGCTGGGGTAATCTCCGCATAACCGGATTGGACTGTCCCTTGGGCCGCGAGAGTAAGAATGACGACGAAGGGGTCGGTTCCGTCCACAGAGTGTCCTCCTACACCATCCACTTTGCTTCCGCTACGTACATGTGGCGTCTTTACCGGATGAGTGTTGAGAAATATAGGCAGAGATTGAGACTTGGACAGAGCTGTGCGCAGTGCCGGCAAAGGGACACCGCATCACTGGATGCACCAAGAAGAACGAGGGTGTCGAACGTTGGTCGACGTCCAAGACTGCCTGCCGCATTCGTCAGACTCCATGAGGAGAAATAGATCCCTTATCAAGAGCTGATTAGGAATTGTCAAGGGAAACAGCGAGGCAGGCAATGGAACTGTTCGTAGTGCCCCAGCCGCAATAACCATAATCGCGTACTCGACCACGACGGACTCCACGGCACCACGCCTGCCCATGCCTCCATTACGGCTACCGCGCGCCCGGCCCCTCGCATACTCGTCGCCGCGGATAACACCAGGGAGACCACCCCACCCGCTGTTATCACTTGTCTACATGTGGGTAATGAAGGCATCACCAAACTGTGAGCACTTCACTTCTAGACACATCTTTCAGGACTGAGGACTGAGTAATAGGACTGAGTAATAGGACGGATTCTTGGCCCTCTCTGAAAACCTCAGTCCTCAGTCCTCAGTCCTTACGACTCAGTCCTGCTAGGCGATTGCGTCGATGATCGCGTTCAACGTCGCGCTCGGGCGCATTACCTTGGAGGCCTTCGCATCGTCCGGGTGATAGTACCCGCCGAGGTCGACCGGCTTGCCCTGCGCGGCGAGCAATTCGCTGTCGATCTTCTTCTCGTTATCGCTCAGATCCTTGGCAATCTTCGTGAACCGCTCCGCAATCTTCTTGTCCTGCGTCTGCGCGGCTAAGGCCTGCGCCCAGTAGAGCGCGAGGTAGAAATGGCTGCCGCGGTTGTCGATCTCGCCGACCTTACGGGCTGGGGACTTGTTGCTCTCGAGGAACTTCGCGTTGGCCTGATCCAGCGTATCCGCCAGAATCTTGGCCATGGGATTGTTCCCCGCCTTGGCCAGGTGCTCCAATGAGGCGGCCAGCGCGAGGAATTCGCCGAGCGAGTCCCACCGCAGATAGCCCTCTTCCTGTAATTGCTGCACGTGTTTGGGCGCCGAGCCGCCCGCGCCGGTCTCGAAGAGACCACCGCCGCTCAACAGCGGAACGATCGAGAGCATCTTCGCGCTGGTCCCGATCTCGAGAATCGGGAAGAGGTCGGTGAGATAGTCGCGCAACACATTGCCGGTCACGGAAATTGTGTCCTTGCCTTCCTTCATCCGCTCTAGCGAGAAGCGAGTCGCGTCCGCCGGAGACATGATGCGGATGTCGAGGCCGGTCGTATCGTGCTGCGGCAGATACTGATTCATCTTCTTGATCAGCTCGGCATCGTGCGCCCGGTCCTTGTCCAGCCAGAACACCGCCGGCACACCGCTCGCCTTGGCACGACTCACCGCCAGCTTCACCCAGTCCTGAATCGGGGCATCCTTCACCTGGCAGGCGCGCCAGATGTCGCCTTCCTCCACCTTGTGCTCCAGTAACGTTTTTCCGGATGCATCGACGATGCGCATCGTGCCGTTGCCCGGCGCCTTGAAGGTCTTGTCGTGCGAGCCGTATTCTTCCGCCGCCTGTGCCATCAAGCCGACGTTAGGCACGCTTCCCATCGTTTTTGGATCAAAGGCGCCGTGCTTCTTACAGAATTCGACGACCTCGTTATAGACCGGTGCGTAGCAGGCGTCAGGAATCACTAACTTGCAGTCCTGAGCTTTGCCTTCCGGATTCCACATTTTGCCCGAATCGCGAATGACCGGTGGTATGGAGGCGTCGATGATGATGTCGCTCGGGACGTGTAGGTTGGTGATTCCCCGGTCCGAGTTTACCATCGCCATCGGTGGCCGCTTCTTGTAGACCTTTTGTATGTCGGCTTCGATTGCTTTGCGTTGATCATCAGGCAACGCCGTGATCTTGGCGTAGAGGTCGCCGATACCGTTGTCCGGGTCGACGCCTAGCTTCTTGAGCGTCTCGCCGTGCTTCTCGAACACATCTTTGTAGTACACGGTCACGGCATGACCGAAGATCATCGGATCGGAGACCTTCATCATGGTGGCCTTCAGATGGAGCGAGAACAGGACGCCCTGCTTCTTGGCATCCTCGATCTGCTCTTCGATGAACTTGCGTAGCGCGTTCTTGCTCATGAACGTGGCGTCGAGCACTTCACCGACCTGCAACGCCAGCTTCTGCTTCAACACCGTGACCTTGCCGTCCTGTCCGACGAACTCGATCCGGGCCTCGGTGGCCGCCGGTATCGTCGTGGACTTTTCATTCGAGCGGAAATCCCCGCCCTTCATCTGGGACACATGGGTCTTGGAGTCCGACGTCCATGCACCCATCTTGTGTGGGTGCTTGCGCGCATTGGCCTTCACAGAGAGCGGCGCGCGGCGATCCGAGTTTCCTTCGCGCAACACCGGATTCACGGCGCTGCCCTTCACCTTGTCGTAGCGCGCCTTGATGTCCTTTCCCGTGTCGTCCTGCGGATCTTCCGGATAGTCCGGAAGCTTGTAGCCCTGGCTCTGCAATTCCTTGATCGTCGCCTTCAGCTGCGGGAGCGACGCGCTGACGTTCGGCAGTTTGATGATGTTGGCTTCGGGTGTCTTGACCAGCTCGCCGAGTTCGGCCAAGGCATCGTGCTGCTTCTGCTGTGGGGTCAGGTATTCCGGAAACACGGCGATGACCCGTCCGGCCAGTGAAATGTCCCGCAATTCCACGGTCACACCCGCCGCCTTGGAAAAGGCGTTGATGATCGGCAGGAACGAATAGGTTGCCAACATCGGAGCTTCATCGGTCTTCGTATAGATAATCTTGTCTGCTTTTGCCATGGCTTTCCCCTCTTGAGTAACTGGTTGTCAAAGGTTGCGCGGATTATACCACGTCGCGCTCTGACGCCTAGGGCGTGTCGGGGCGGCTGTCAAGGGAAACCTAAAGCAGTAGCCAGTAGTCAGTAGCCAGCATGGAAGAAGAATCGGAGAAACGGAGAGTGGGAGAACCGGAGAACGAATTGAAACTCTTTTGCTCCCCGATTCTCCGGTTCGCCGATTCCCCGGTTCATTCTTAGCCTACTGACTACTGAATGCTGACTACTTTCCTCGGTATGGGGCTCATTGCAAAGTAACCGGCAAGCGGGTACAGAATGAAGGAATTTTCGCAGCCAAGGGAAGCATTTATCATATGCGCGTTCGGTCCCAAGCCCTGCTTTGGTTATTGTTCCTCGTTCTTCTCACTTCCTGTCACGGCGAGACTAAAGAGGTTCCGATCCACATTTCACTCATGGGGATCAACGATAAGTTCTACGATGTCAAGGCGCTATCGCTAGAGAAGGCGATCGTCGTTGGGTATGGCGGAAAAATCTTGATGACGGCAGATGGTGGAAGAACCTGGAAAGCCAAATCAAGTGATACTGAGCTCGCCCTCTATAATGTGCAGTTTGTTGATACGCAAAACGGGTGGATTAGTGGACAAAGCGGACTTATCTTACGAACGTCCGATGGTGGAGAATCGTGGCAGAAGCAAAATACTGGTGT
>JAYVFX010000076.1:0-6439 GCA_043772795.1 Deltaproteobacteria bacterium | reverse complement strand
TACCTGCATCCATTCTTTCTAACCTGCATTGTTTGAATAAGTTAGCGGACGCTATGGAGTGAAAGTTCTCGTCTTTAGCGGAGCCATCAATGCCGGATACAAAATGGGGGATGAGATTGAATCCGCGTGCGTTAAAACCTTTGAAGTAGCCAAACGCTGTGAATAGGACGGCACCTTCCAGGAATGCCAACGCTGCGGTAACTTCTAACGCATCGTCACTCGCTGCACACTCTTCAATAAACGCTATACGCTCTGCTAGTATTGGGTCTTTCTTCCACGAGCTGTAAAACTCATCGGTGGCTAAACCTAACACTTCATTGGCTAATGCGTAGAACGGGGCGTGGCTGTTTAACTCTACATTGGCAAAGCACGCGCACATCCGTTGTATTTCGGGTCTGGGGAATAACTTGGCGATCTTACCACCCCAAAGTTCAGGTCCACCTATCATAAGCTCGTATTGGGTGAGTATAGTCTGGGCAGTGATAATGCCGTGACGTTCAGCTGCGTTTAAATTGATACGGAAGTCTTGTTCGTCCTCTTCTACCCCTAATTCTTCTGCAGGCCAAAATAGAGCCTGTTGTTGTTTCGCCATCTCAATGGCCCAGGGATATGTAGTTACGTAAGAGTCGGTGGGTGTTTCTATACGGCTTTTATATGTCATACACACCTTAGGTGATTGTACAGCGGAAAGCGAATTGTAGCCACAAGAGAACAAGGGGTCAACACTTGGCATCCTCCCCACGGCTAACATCCGGGAGGTTCCTAAACTCACGATCAGGATATTTCTGCTTCACCGAAAACAGCCATGTCACTTTACAGCGACACTGGGCTTACATTCTCTCCACAGACTAGCCCCGCCAGCCCGGCGGTTAAAACATTTCGCGCTGCGTTGATGTCTCGGTCATGGATACTTCCGCATTCCGGGCAGATCCACTCGCGCATTTTCAACGGCATTTTTGATATTGTGTACCCACAGTCTGAGCATCGTTTCGTTGAGGGATACCAACGGTCGATACCGATCAACGTACGTCCATACCATAGCGACTTGTATTCGAGCTGCCTGACAAATTCTGACCAGCCTGCATCGCTGATTGCTTTTGCAAGACAGGGGTTCTTTTTCATGTTGCTAACAGCGAGACTTTCGATGGCAATCACTTGGTTTTCGTTGACCAGCCGTGTCGAAAGTTTGTGCAAGAAATCCCTGCGGGTGTCCGCCGTCTTGGCGTGCAGCCGTGCTACTTTAAGCTTGGCCTTGAATCGGTTGGCCGAGCCTTTTTGCTTCTTCGCCAGCCGCCGCTGCAATGTGGCGAGTCTGGCTTCGTTCTTGCGGAATGTGTTGGGCGATGTAATCTTCTCGCCGGTCGAAAGAATAGCGAAATGTGTCAAACCTAGGTCGATGCCGATCTGCCCTGACACTTCCGGTTTTGGCATTACCGTATCGTCGCAGAGCATCGAAACAAAGTATCGCCCTGCCGCGTCCTTGGATACTGTAACTGTGGTGAGCTTCGCCGCTTTCGGTAAGGTGCACGACCAGCGGATGTTTAGCGGCGTATCCATTTTCGCCAGCTTCAGCACCTTACCGTCCCATTTGAAGGCGCTGGAAGTGTATTCAGCGGCTTGCCTAGCATGCTTGTTTTTGAAGGTTGGATACTTGGCACGCTTGGCGAAGAAGTTGCTGAATGCGGTTTGTAGGTGGCGTAAAGATTGTTGCACCGGAACGGAACTAACCTCATTCAGCCAGATGGTTTCAGGTTGCTTTTTCAATCCAGTCAACAAGGCGGAAGTATCATGGTAACCAACTCGTTTCTGTTCTTTGAACCACGCATCGGTGCGAATTCTCAACATGTAATTATAGGCAAAACGTGCGCAACCAAATGTCTGGGCAAGATTCTGTTCTTGCTCTGGCGTTGGGTAAAACCGAAACCGGTATGCGCGCTTGATCTCCATTCACATAATATACATACTTTATGTGAGAATGTCAACACATAAAAGAAAAACCCCTCCGAAGAGGGGTTTGGCTGACCTAGATAAAGCTTATGTCGAACCAGGGCTTCCGTAAATACCCAACGGATCACTACATCCGAAGGAGTATCTTTCCCTTGATTTGTAACGACAATTTCCAGTGTCAAAATCCTCGTCCATAGACTCTTTACGTGGTGCCCGAGTGAAATGCTTCAGGCCGTTTGGCACGTCTGTTGTCAAGAACCAAGCATTGGTATCAGTCAGGTAGTGGTTGATTGTATAACCGCCTGAAATAGTACCGTTGCTCTTAATGGCGTTGATATCGTTGTCTGTAGTACCGACACGACCTACTGTCTGCAACAGACGTGTAGCAACAAACTTCAAAGCCGGAGGCAGAATGAGCTTCTTAGGTTTGGCTGCCATCAACAGACCACGCTCATCGGTCCACGCAGCGATTGCAATAACGGCGGCTTCCAAAGAAGTTTCGTTAAGATCGGCGCCGGTGGTCGGGCGATTGCTGTTAGTGCCCCCAGAAACCAGAGGGTGATCCGTTGCAAACAACACCTTACCATCGCCGTAGGTTGGATTGCCGGAACCTGTAAAGCCGTTGTTCAGGATAGCGGCACCTTTGATCTGCTTGGTGTACGCCATGGCCCGCGCCAATGCCTTGGTATAACGACCTGCGAGGGAGTCATACAGGTTATCTTCAATCGCTTCCTGGGTGATAGAAAAGCCCATTGCAATCGTCTCGTGGGTGTAGCGTGCGGTCCAAGCTTCTTGTGCGTTATCGTAAGCGATAGAGGCACCTTCATTCTTAACCGGAGCGGCCCCGAAACCAGACAGCTTGGTTTCTTCTTCAAAAGAACGATCAGAGCTTTCAATTGAGAAAATCTCCTTATGCTCTTCAGGGTACGTGTTATATTCCATCCCAAACAAGGCATTAAGCCCCGGTAGGTGTTCTTTCATTAACTGTGCGCGTGAAATTGCCATTATTTATTTCTCCTTAGATGCCGTTAGCGCTTAGATACGCATGCGAGGCGGGATTAAATTTAACCAGCACGTCTGTGTACGTATCACCTACAGCGGACGTTGACCCTCTAACGAAATCCACAATTTTAAATGCGTAAGTGTTAGTGGTAGCAGTTGTTGCGCTGAGTGCTGTGGTGGAGTTTCCAGTGGCTGTAGAGCCAGTTTGCGCGGCGTTAAAAATCGCATTAGCACCCAACTCAGCCTGAACCAACGAGCCTGCGCACTGCACCTGGAACAGTACGTTAGGGTCGTCAACTATGAAGCCCACGGCGTCAGTTGCAACAGTGTTTGCTGCCCAGTACTGCCTGAACGTAGGACCAACGGTTGCGTCGGTATACGAACAACCTACAAAAACACCTACGGTGCCATCTGGGAAGACGTTACCTGCACTGGAGCCAACTGTAGTGACAATTTGTAACGTACCTGCGGTTACAATAGATACCACGGAGCCGTTAAAAATATTGGCGGCGTATCCATTTGCGATTTTAATCTGACGAATTACCCCTGTATAGGGTAGCCCGTCGATTCGATTTAGCGGCTTTAAGCCGTATGGGGCTGCTACTGTTGCCATTTATTTCTCCTAAATTTAAGTTATGAACCACTACCAAAAGTAACTTGTGTTTTGCTAGACTTGAACATGGGCATTCTGGGGTCATTCTCCTTCATCAGACTGGTATCGACGGCCTCCATCTGCGATTTAGCGTGTTTGCTAAAATACGCGTCACGATCTTCAACCATCTCGATAGGCATCTTGCAGAGCATTAAGCCCCCAATTTCCACACCTCCCGTGTTTTTGGTACTGGCATCGACTGACAGGGCGAGCTCTGGATGAGCACTCAGTGAACATGCCTCCCAACCTTCACGGAAATTCTTTGAAACATTACTTGGATCTGCTTCACCCATTGTTGCGTTTCTAACATACCGGAAACCATAACCATCTTGAGGTGCAGGATCAGGCAGTGTGCTGGCGGGTTGCCATGTTCTTTTGCGTGATGTTACATCACGAGTTTGCAGGTCACGGGGTTTACGGGGTTCCATTTAATTTTCTCCTTGTAATTTTAAAAGCTCACGAGCATAATGTTCATTTGTTACCCCAAGTTTCCTTGCCAATGATACCTGCGTTGTAGTCAGCGTTACTTTAGTACCTTTAGAAGATCTTCCTATCGGCGCAACAACAGTAGCGGGTTGTTGTCTCTTTGTACCAAACTTCTGATTCATGCGAGAATCTAACTTCTCGTAATACTTCTCGGACTTCGGGTCTATACCCTCGGCCACCAGTTCTTCATGTATCCCTAATGCAAAATATGTCTTACCTTGATCTTTGCCGAACCACTCATTATCATCTGCCCACTCAACTGCGCGATCATCTGGTTTGGGAGCGGGTTTAGGTCGTTCCAGTTGTGACTCAGCTTGTACCACACTTTCCTGAGCTTGTACAGTATGTTGTGGGGTATAGTGATGAATTCGGTCGAACTCCAGCGTAGCGAAGTTCAAAGCTTGTTGTGCTTCTACCAATTTCTCAGAGTCACCTGCATCATACGCAGCCTGATATTGTTTCTTGGCTTGCTCGATCTCGATGGCCGCACGGCGTTTACTTTGGTCAAGTGCCCATAGCTCACCTTGTTGTAGCTTCGCCCGCAGCTCTTGTCTCTCGGTGTAGGCCATCTGCGCAATTTTAACAGCCTCATCACGTTCACGTTCCGCCGATTCTCGACCTCTACGCTCATCATGTGTTGCCCGTTTTAGCTGCGCTAGTCGTTTCTCTACCTTGGCGGAGTACTTCTCAACTGCCTCATCTTCATCCAGAGCTTTCCGGGCAGTCTCATCAAGCGGTACACGACCTCGATCACCTTCGGGGGTATCGTCAACAACCTCAACTTCAATGTCTGTAGTAGCATCGTGTGTATCCTCATTTAGGTCCTCATTTAACTTCTCATTTAGGTTTTCGTTATCAGTAGTCATTTTTATATCCTCGAATAACCAGTTGGATCGGCAACAACGCCTTCTACGGAATCATCATTCAAAATCCTGAATTCTTTACCATAGAGACAAAAGCGCGTACCTGAGTAAGCTCGAATAATGATGTAGTCACCAACCTTACACCATGGCCCATTAGGGAATTTTTCTTTATCTTTATAGGCGTCAGGACCTAGTTCAAGGACTGATGCGATTATTGTTGACACCTCCTCGTTTTTACGGGTAGACTCTGCTTTTACAATGCCACTCTCATAAGCTTCCTTAATAGTGGGTAAAGAAATTAAAATCCTATAACCGCTTGGTCTAGGTAGTCCGGCATCCAACTGTTCATCTGTTACTTCAATTGCGTTAGTCATTTAGTCTCCGTTAGTATAAGCGAGCAAGAGCTCGTTAAGTTCGCGTTCAGCTTCCGCCAAACCGTGTATTACACCAGATGAATATTTATACTCATCGTAGTTTTTCATAGCACCAGCCGCCAATGATTCGGACAACATGGTGGATCTTTCTCTGAAACTTTTGCGCAGTGCGTCTGCGAATTGATTAAGCATTGGTTTCCTTAGTGAGTTGTGTGCCAAAGTGCATCTAATTTGTCACAGAAATCCTCAACAGCGTCATCATCCGTTTCACCATAACCATTAATCTCTGGGAATAAACCACTCGATACTTCAACGAATGTATGGTTAAACCCAGGGTGACTATCAGAACTGTAGCTATCTATATCTAACTCGAACTCATTTTTAATCACGGGGTTCCTCAGGTTTGTTTTGCTGTTGACGTACTGCGATTCCTGCATTAAATCCTGCTAGTTTCTCGGTTGATTGAAGTTGTGTTTTGTCTCCTTCTATTTTCGCGCCGATGCGGACACCCTCCACCCTCTCATGTGATGCAAGCCTTTCCCTTTCAAGCTGTAACTTCGCCTGATCAATTTGATTATCTGCCTGATCTTTTTGTGCTTTACGTTGCAGGTCACCCTGTTTGATTTCCAATTCTTGTTTCTGCATCTGGATCATCGGATCTTCAGCAGCTTGTTGCGCTTGCTGTTGTTGCGCTTCAGCGGTGTTCTGCTGTAGAAGTTTCTGGGCAGCTTCGGCAACTAGGCGTGACAGGTCAATCTCAACGCTTTCTGGTAGTTTCTCATCTGGATGTGGGAGACTTACGCCCAACTGCTTCTCTATCTGGGCACGGTACTCGTAGGCAATATGCTCTGATAAATGGGCGGAGCCTGCAGCGGCTTTAGCCTGTGCCATGGGGTCGGTCTGCATCATCTGTTGTAGCTTGGGATCTTGTATGAACGCCATGTGGACCGCCAGATGCGCCTGATGGTCCTGATACATAAACGCTTTTACAGGCTCCCCTTTGAGCATAGCCATGTTCTCAGTGACGGGGTCCATGGGCTTGATGTCATCCTTGTTAGGCACGATCTTGTCCGCGTTTCGTATACCGAGCACCTCAACCATTTGACGATGTAGAA